>LADV01000305.1 GCA_000961805.1 Peptococcaceae bacterium BRH_c23
TGGAGTGTTATATCAAACGAAAGTAGCCTTCGGGCAAAATCGGACACGATGAATAGGGAAGCAAACAGAACTTTAATAGACTTTTATAAAGTTTTGGCAACGGGAATGAAGCTATGACCATGTACAATCCTACCGTTGATCAACGTGTGGATAAGGCCCTCGCTGATGACTTCTTGCGACAAGCTACGCGCAGGGCGACAGACCGCTTGCGCAACAACAAATACAAAGCAGCTGATGAACTGGGATCTTGGGAGGAATGGCGTAACGCTGGAGCAAGTATCCGAAAACATGTGATTGAGAATCTCGATTATTATTTACAACAACTGATCCAGCAAACTGAAAAACGAGGCGTGCAGGTTCATCTTGCCAAAACTCCAGAGGATGCAGTCGCCGTTGTCCGGGATATTGTCCGTAAGCATAATGCTAAGAATGTCATTAAATCAAAGTCAATGATCTCTGAAGAAATCCATCTTAACAAGGCATTGGAAGCAGATGGTGTGCTCAGTGTGGAGACAGACCTTGGAGAATATATCATCCAAATAGCCGGTGAGCCCCCCTCGCACATTATAGTACCGGCGATGCACAAAACCCGCCAGCAAGTAGCCGATTTATTCGAACCCATCGCTGGTCAAGCCTTAAGCTCTGACACCCCCACGCTGACTCGTTTCGTCCGCATCAAAATGCGTGAACAATTTCTCCATGGTGATATCGGTATCACCGGCTGCAACTTCGCCGTCGCTAATACGGGAAGCATCGTCATGGTCACCAATGAAGGAAACGGGAGGATGGTTAGTACTCTGCCACGAGTTCAAATCACCCTCATGGGCATGGAGCGCATCGTTCCCTCATTTCGAGAACTAGACGTAATGCTCAACCTACTAGCTCGGAGCGCAACGGGGCAGAGGCTCTCCAGCTACACCACCATCCTCACCCCACCTAAGCAAACCGCCGATTCGGACGGCCCTGAGGAGTTCCATCTCGTGATTCTCGATCATAACCGTTCTGAAATTCTGGGAGATAAGACCTTCCGACCTGCTTTGAATTGCATTCGCTGCGGGGCCTGCTTTAATGTATGTCCCGTCTACCGTCAAATTGGAGGGCACGCTTACGGCTCTGTTTATTCAGGCCCCATCGGCTCTGTGATCACGCCACTTTTGGAAAAAGATTGGGAAAAATGGGGACACCTCCCCTTCTTCTCCTCATTGTGTGGTGCTTGCTCAGAGGCCTGCCCTGTACACATCCCACTTCATGATCTCTTAGTAAACCTTCGAGCTCGTAAAACTCTCAGTGGACATACACCTCAAATTGAGCAACAAATCTTCAAAGCGTTTCGCTACTTTTTCACTCATGAAAAGACCTTGCGCAGGGCACTACGTCTAGGCTCTCGTCTACAATGGCCTTTTGTTCGGAATGGACGAATCTCAGGCGGTCCCCCACCCCTTTCCAACTGGACTAAAAGCCGCACTCTTCCGATGGTCGCCCCAAAATCCTTCATGCAAATTTGGGCCGACTCAAAGGCTAGCCGTAAATCGCCACATTAAATCCCTAATTGAGATGAGAGGTGAGAGCTATGTCACACGTTAACGATTTTATCAGCCAACTGGCGTCCAGGTTAGGACGTCCCACCCCTACTGATCTTCCACCTGCTGTCGATTTTCAAGTACCCCAATATCGGTTATCCAACCCCGGAGAGCGTACCACCATCTTCCTCCACAATTGGCAGGCCCTTGGGGGCAAAGGGGCCATCGTCAAAACAGAAAACGAAGCCTTGACCTGTCTTAAAGAATGGTTCGGGGACCTCCCGTTGACCTGGGTCAAAAGCAATCCGTTAGCCCTCTTAGCGTGGGATAGTTTGCCACCGTTAGCGGAATCTGTCTTTTCAACTCTAGACTGGACCCTAGCCCGCTATACTATGTCAGCCCCGGACCCTCGAGATCGTTATTCAGTCGCTGCCCAAGCTGAGCTTGGCATCACAGGGGCTGATTGGGGAATCGCACTCTCTGGAACAGTAATCACTAATAGCAGCCCCCAACGAGGGCGAGCTGTAAGCCTACTCCCCCCTCGACATCTCTGCTTTATTGAAGCAGCAAAACTTCGGGATAACCTCAATGAGGTTTGGGAAGAGATTTCAGAGTTAGGCAGCCCTCCGTCAGCCATCGAGATGATCTCCGGTCCCAGCCGAACCTCCGACATCGAAATGGATTTATCGATCGGAGTCCATGGACCTATCGAAGTTTATGTGATTGTAATCGACGTTTAGACAAAAGAAACTTTAAAACTTCCCGGATCTAAAAATTGACACAAACAACCAAAGCAACATGACCCCTGCAACGATAAAGCCGATTTCAATAGCAGGGATCTGCCAAAGTAAAATGGGTTGAGGCGCCAAAGCAGAGGCAATAATCAGACCCGCCATGACAATACTGAAGGAAAGTAAGACAATACTAAACGAAATTCGGTTGGAGATGCGATCTAATTTCCTCAAAAAACTATCCAGTTCCGGAACACTGACTTCTAAATGAATACGCCCTCCCAACAAATCTCGCATGAGAACTTTCATTTGTTTCGGAAGACTTACTAGCAGATCACCAAAATCCGAAACGTTATGCCAGACCCTGCCCGCAATCGAGCTGGGTCGGTAGCGTTCCTTAAGAAGTTGCAGTCCAAAGGGTTCAGCCATATCTAAAATGCTCAGCTCTGGATCCAATTTTTCTACGATCCCTTCAAGAATCAGCAAGCACTTGGCCAGCAGGGTAAAATCTGAAGGAATACGGATTCGATGACGAAAGGCGACTTTAAAAAGATCGCTAATCGCCTCCCCTAAGCTGATTTGACTCATGGGAACATCCAAATACTTTTCTCGCAACTCATCCACTTCATGGGTTAGAAGCGGAAGGTTAACCTCATCGGGCACTATCCCTATTCGCAAGACGGCTTGAATCATACTCTCCGTATTTTGACGCATCATCGCGATCACCATCGAGGCAAAATTATGCTTCATATCTTTGGTAAGCCTTCCGACCATACCAAAATCAATCAAGGTAATCGCACCATCGCTTAAAAGAAAGATGTTTCCGGGGTGTGGGTCAGCATGGAAGAAACCTTCAATTAGAACCTGATGGAAGAGAGAGCGAACCAGCTGTTCTGCGACAGCTTTGCGGTCAAATCCCTGCTTCTCTATCATCTCAAACTGATTAAGCTTTATGCCTTCTACAAACTCCATGGTCAGCACAGTGCGCGTGGAATAATCCCAATAAATGGACGGTATGTGAACCATACTGTCCTTTTTAAATTGTTTGGCGATTTTCTCGGCGTTTCTGGCTTCGATGGTATAATCCAGCTCATTACGAAGGGATTTCGAAAACTCCTCTACCACATCACGCAATTGGAGACGTTCCATCTTAGGCATACGGTGTTCGGCCAGCGTCGCTAAATCTAAAAGGATTTCCAGATCTGTTTCAATTAATGCCTTAATATTAGGGCGCTGTACCTTGACAGCTACCCGTTCTCCCGTCCGTAACTGAGCACGATGAACCTGACCTATGGAAGCAGCTGCGATCGGTTTCTCATCAAAGGAAGAAAAATTCACCTCGATGGGGGAACCTAGTTCTTGTTCGATAATTCGAGCGACTTCCTCGAAGGAAAAGGAGGGCACATTATCCTGAAGGCTTTCCAACTCCTGAAGAATATCTTCCGGGATAATATCTGCTCGGGTACTGGCAATCTGCCCAATTTTGACATAGGTTGGACCTAACTCCTCTATTACCCGGCGTATCCGTTCCCCCATTGATAATCGATCAATCTCTTCTGTGTCTGTGAAAAGCCGTTTGGGTAGGGACAACATATGTAAAAGTCCCATCTCTTCCACTACATAACCAAACCCGTGGCGAGCTAGGACTTTAGCGACATCTCTATAACGTTTAATATGGCGTATTCTTTTCCCAATCATCAGAAAACGTCCCCTTCTATTCGAGGTTCGTAGTTCGCGGTTCGTTCATGAGATGAGTTAGTATTTTATTATAGTATTATTTTTGCAGAGACCTTAACTCTCTAAGAACCGCGAACTACTTACTTCGAACTATGAGATTAGCAGGCCTTTTGTCTTGGATCTAATCATTATTCTCGAATTTATGCCGGGATTATTCTGGCAGTGATTCCTCTTTTACTTTTTCTAAAGCCGCTATCCGTTGTTCCAAATGGTCCAGATCTGTCTTAGTGGGTATATTCAGGTCCTTTAGGAGCTGAGCAAACTGTCCTCGAAAACGCTCATTAATTTGTTTTCTCTCGGTTTCCCCTTTTTCAAACAACTCCTGCACAAGATCCTTCGACTCGGCAGTAGTTACTTCTCCTTTTTTAACTAATTCATCGACCAGTTTCTCGATCTGTTCCTTACTAACCACAGCCAATCCCAAGCCAAGGGCCAAACCCTTTTTAATAAGGTCTTTCATGAAATTCTCCCCCTTTATTCTTATTCATTCCTATAAAGAAGACTTGGCTAGTTCCAAGCCTTCAGGCGTAAGCGGTCGGTCGAATGCTAAGTCATCTATGGCGCATTCGGCACTAGACACGTCCTGTGTCGAACGCCTTAGTTGCACTTATGCAATACTGCTGCAAGTTATACTTTCTGACTAGTTTTAAAAGTTCAAAATACTTCTGATCCCTCGAATTTTGTAGTTCGCATTTCGACAGCGACTTCAAAAATTCAAACCCCGCCAACGTTATAGATTATACACTAATCATTGTTTACAAAAACAGCAAAACTTATTTATCTAAAAGCATAACAAGTTGCATTAATTATAGGTCGTAGGCTTTCATCCATTATGTACCAAAGACAAACCGAGTTTTATCCGTTATACTTGGGAAAGTCTTCGATACAATCTTGTCGTGAGGTTAAGCACCTTGCTTTACTAAAAAAATAACAAACAAAGAACGAAAGGATGAAGAACATGACAAAGATGTACAGTATTACTTTAGCTAGAATCCTCGCACCGATCATTTCTGCATTCTTATTTGTGACAATAATCACTATAAACCCAATCACTGTAACAGGTGATCTAAACACAAAAGAAATTCAAACAGCGAATGCTATTTTGCCAGAAGTGGAAGCAAATGTTCCAGCAACATCAGCTCCAGCGACCCCTACTAATCCCCCTGCCACCAACTCAGAACCCGCTCCTGCTACGACAAACACGCCAACACCCCCGGCCAAAAAGGCGGAACCACAAGCATCCAGATCGGGTAGTACTTCGACCAGTGCCCCAACAACAAGTACTCCGACCAGTAAACCAGCTAGTACTCCGACTAGTACACCTACCCCTCCTAAAACCACCTCTCAATCAGGGAAAGCAAGTGCGATTATTGCGACCGCTAAACAATATATCGGCGTAAAATATGTCTACGGTGGAACGACCCCCGCTGGCTTCGATTGTTCAGGCTTTGTTAAGTACGTTTTTGCCAAAAACAGTATTAGCCTTCCTAGAGTATCACGTGATCAATATAAAGTCGGAACGGCTGTCTCCTTTAGCAATCTTCAGCCAGGCGATTTAGTCTTCTTCTCCTTGGCGAAAAATGGAGTGGTTGATCATGATGGCATCTATGTTGGTAATGGACAATTCATCAACGCTGCAAGTTCTAAAGGTGTGACCATCTATGCGCTCGGAACTTATTGGAAATCCGCATATGTCGGTGCCAAACGAGTAATATAACTCAATTATTTTATACTAATCAGAAAGTATTAACTTTATGTTATATACTGCGAGAAGGCTAATCCGTGCGAAGACAGTGTCTTCGTCTGGAAGCATAAGTGCAACTAAGGCTTGGCGCAAGCCAAGTTTCATTATCAGACTGGGGGTGTAACAACTTGTTAATTCAAGCTTGTTACACCCTATTTAAAAATCATTCATCATCATCTGATAATGACATTTTGATAAACAATCTGTACTCGACGAGCCGCAATCAAAACCGACGATTTCTCCTTCATACATAGAGCCACCCTCAACTCGATTACGGAAAATCCTAAGCCTAACAAGCTTACTGACTATTGAACACGTTTCTTCTCTTTCCTCAATAATCTGCTTCATAATATATTCATCGCATGTCCCTAAGATGGAGGTGTGTCTTGCTCTTAGCAGACTTAGTCCTATTTTGCATAACGGCAACTTCAATAATCGTAGCCAGATTACGCCCCGGGCGGACTGGAACCGTGATCTCAGGAATAGGAATCCCTAGGATCTCTCGTGTTTTTGGCACATCAATTCCAATACGATCGTAAATTTTTTCTTCCTGCCATTCCTCCAAGTGAACAATAAACTGAATAACTTTTTCATCCCTTACGGAACTTGCTCCAAACAGAGTCGTCACATCCAGAATTCCTAAACCACGTAACTCAAGTAAATGCCGAATTCGTGCCGGGGCGGTGCCTAGTAATCTCTCTTCATCAACCCGGCGAACCTTCACGACATCATCAGCAACCAGCAGATGCCCGTTTTTAATGAGTTCTAAAGCCGCCTCGCTTTTACCAATTCCACTTTCACCAGTAATCAAAACCCCCACTCCATACACATCGACTAACACCCCATGTGCGACCGTAATGGGAGCTAACTGGTTAATGAGGTAACGAATTAAGAGATAAAAAAGTTGGGTGGCAGAGCGATGCGTGCTCAAAAGAGGAATCTTCCGTTCACTGGCTAATTCGATAAACTCAAGCGGAAGCGCTAAATTCCGGGTAATAATTATACAAGGTACTTCTGCAATCATGACTTGGGCAATCTTTGAGCGACGTACCGAATCATCATACTGCTGGAGTAACCCTAATTCAGTCCGTCCGTAAACTTGTATGCGTTTAGGAGTCAAATGCTTTAAAAAGCCAGCTAATTCAGCACTCGGACGTTTTAGACTATACTCCGTGATTTCCTTGTCTAACCCCACATGCCCTGCTAAAACCTCAAAATTAAATTCCTCAACTAACTGATTTACAGTAAGCAATTTGCACCCTTCTTTCTTAAGGGAGAAGGGGGAAAACAAGGGGTCAGGTCCCCTGTTTTGGTCAAAACGAGAGCCTGCCCCCCGATCCTCCCCTTTTTTTCCCAATTTTTCAAGTTTATTAAAGGGTTAATCTAAAATCAAAATTCCAATCTTGCTCCAATAGTTTTACCTTTCTCCTTGTTTCCTCATGACAAGATCTGAATTTGTTTAACTTTAACCATTATTACTTCTAGTTTACTCACCGTATATCCTTCCGAACTTTTTAACAAAGGCTTAAAAGATTTACTGACCCTTAGTTCTCCACTTTTCTATCATACCCGATTACTTTTGAAGCTATTTGAACGCAGGACGTAACTTCATACACCTTTTTAACTTGAGCTCTTATGACTAAAGGTTGGGCAAATATATTTACAACTCTCCCTTGTTTCCGTTATTCTATAAGAAGACCCATTTTCTCTTTGAACCATACCGATTATGTTTAATCACACAACCAATATCAGCATTAATCTTTGATATTTTAGGAGGTGCCTCCCTTGAAGAAGCAAGCGATTGTCATAAATCCCAAAGACAACGTAGCTACGGTTGTAGATGACTTCCCACCAAGTACGATTATCCATTTTTTTGTAGGCCAATCGGAACGAACCGTCCAATTACTGCAAGACATACCTCTCGGCCATAAATTTGCCATTCAAGAAATAAAGGTCGGCGAAGAGATCCTCAAATATGCTGAAAGCATCGGATTGGCCACTACCTTAATTCAGCCTGGGCAACATGTCCATGTTCACAACATGGACACCCAACGCGGACGCAGAGACAAGTGAACTAATTTATCTAAATAAAGGTATATGGACTACAGGAGGAATTACTAAATGCAAATTCTTGGTTACCGTCGACCGGATGGAAAAGTGGGAATACGTAATCACATCTTAATTATCCCTACCTCCGTCTGTTCGAGCACCGTCGCTTCAAATATTGCCAGTCAAATTCCCGAAGCCATAGCCCTTCCTAATCAACACGGTTGTTGCCAAATCGGTACAGACCACGAGCAAACAGTACGAACGTTAATCGGCTTTGGCAAGAATCCCAATGTGGCTGCAGTTCTGGTCGTCGGACTTGGTTGCGAAGGGATTCCCATCAGAGAAACGGCTGCAGAAATCGCAACCTCCGGCAAACCCGTCGAAGTAGTTATCATTCAAGAAATCGGCGGCACTTTAAAAACTGAAGCGGAAGGATTGCGAAAAGCAGCTGAATTAGTACGCCAAGTCTCCCATCTTCAACCCGAAAAAGTAGATCTTAGTGAACTGAGCCTGGCCATCGAGTGTGGAGGGTCTGACTTCACCTCCGGTCTAGCCTCCAACCCAGCCTCAGGTATTGCCGCAGATTTGTTAGTGGCTGCCGGGGGTAACGTCATGTTGTCCGAAACCACGGAATTCATCGGAGCAGAGCATGTCCTAGCTCGCCGTGCCAAATCAAAGGACGTAGCCGAGAAACTGTTTAAAATTGTGCATGACTGCGAAGAAAGAGCAAAGCTCTTAAACGTTGACATTCGTGATGGACAACCCACACCCGGCAACATTGCCGGGGGCATCAGCTCGATTGAGGAAAAATCCTTAGGATGTATTTATAAAGCCGGGCACGCTCCCATTCAGGACGTTCTTAGGTATGGTGAAATCCCTCAAGGCAAAGGGCTTTACATCATGGATACCCCGGGGCAAGATATCGATTCGATCACAGGTATGCTCGCTGGCGGCGCAACCGTCGTGATCTTTACGACGGGACGTGGAACACCCACCGGTTCCCCCATTGCGCCAGTGATTAAGATAACCGCCAATGAGCGGACGTTCAAAATGATGGAAGATAACATGGATCTTGACGCATCTCCCATCATTTCGGGTGAAGAAACCATCGAGCAAGCCGGGCACCGTATTTTTGAGGAAATCATTGCCGTGGCAAATGGACGAAGAACCAAAGCGGAGAGCTTGGGATATCGAGAGTTCGGAATATATAAAATAGGACCTACTTATTAAGCCTGTTAAAACAATGTGACGTTTAACATTTATAAGCTCCCCTGGAATGCCTATCTGCGTAGGCTTTAGGGGAGCTTTAGCTTTGTCGATCTACCGCATTTGTAAAAAAACGAAGAAATAGACCTAAAGATTTCGTCTCCATTCTCCGATATAAGAACTAAGCAATGTTAGTGATTAATTTTCAGATTCTTGGAGTGTGAATAAAGTGAACACATATGGAAGCGCCGTAGGAGATAACATATTAATAGTGGAAGATAAGCCTGAAAATTTACTGATCTTAAAGGGCTATCTTAATACTATTGACTGCAACATAATAAGGGCGAAATCCGTTAAGGAAGGCTTAGATTACCTACGAAACTATGAGTTCGCACTCTTAATCCTTGATATGAAAATGTTGGAAATAGACAACTTAACTACCTCTGATATCCCCAAAATTTATATTGTGAGCAACAGCCTCGATCAAGGATTTTTATATATCGACAAAAAGAATTGCTTAAAAAGCAAGCACAATTGCTAATTTCGTAGCTCGTTATGGTGGCGAGGAATTTACCGCAGTTTTACCTAATACTGATAAAAAAGGTGCTTTTCATATTGCCGAGCGGATGAGAAAATGCATTAAGAAGTTAGCTATCAAGCACCCTACGTCTCGTGTAGCTGACTGCGTCACGATTAGTTTAGGTGTCGCTGAGTTAATCCCCCAAGCCTCTGATTCGATTGCAGATTTTATTAATAATGCCGATAATGCCCTCTATATGGCTAAACAACTCGGACGAAATAAAGTCCATATGGCAAATTTAAGTAGAATCGAAACTAATCTACAGCCCCCTCGAAAGAACATCATATATAGGTCATATAGAGAAACTATTGCAGAATTATGGTTTTCTTAATTACGCAGAAACTGTCTATCCTAACCTTCAAGGTGTATAATGATGTTATCAGTGGGGTTATTGAAGGAGGTCACTATGTTTAGTGTTGATAAAGAAGCTGTACAATATATTAAGTCGAAATCAGGCTCTTTGGTAATTGACTTGAAGCTAAATCCAGCCGCAGGCGGATGATGCCCTGCCCCGAACGTAACAGGTCGTTACGTACCGAAACTCTCTATCAGAGAACCCCAGGCTAACGAACAACTCCAATATAATGTTTTTGAGCAAGATGGAATCAAAATTTACTATTCTTCAAAGCTTAAAGTTAGATATGGCTTAACAGCAATTAGAATTAAACTCAAGAAACTATTGTTTTTTAAATGGTTGGAATTAGAAGGGGCAGCAGTGTAGTGGATAGATTAGTGTAAAGAAGCAGGGAATGATTCCGAATGAAATCGTTCCCTGCTTCTTTTAGGTGGAGTTCTGCTTCCCTATTTACGAAATATTTTGTCAGTTTATCGGAGGCCGTGCACTTCTCAATTTCGTCCAGACATATTATGGTATAAATTGGTTAAAAGGGGTGCTTAACATGCATATGATGTTCCACACTGTAAAACCAGGGGATACCCTTTGGAAAATAGCTCACCATCACCACACTTCCATTCATCACTTACTTCACATTAATCCTTGGATAAAGAATCCTGATCTGATTTTCATCGGTCGGAAAATCAAAGTTCATTAAAAATTATCTCTATTTGATAATTCGAACAAACTGGAATATTCCAGAGGATGTCTCAAAGGGGCATCCTCTTCTCGTTAGGCAGACTACAGGCGTTATTAAATAAAGTCCTGCTGTTCTCCTCACCTGAACAATAAACATTGCTTGCGGCCGCCGTACTAAAGATTTCTCAAATTCACCTTCCTTACTGTTCCCGCTCCTCTTCCGGGATCCCAAGAAGGATGAGCGCCTGGATGTAGGCCAAATTCGTCACCAGTGACGAATTTGGATTGCCGTCACTGTCG
>LADV01000045.1 GCA_000961805.1 Peptococcaceae bacterium BRH_c23
TCGTTCATTTCTTCTATGTTTTGTCCGACAAACGCTTCTATCGCATATAGACCAATACGATTCAATATCCCTCTCATTTCTGCCATTTGTTTAGCTGCTTGAGTTTTAGAATCAGTTACTAACAAAATAGCTCTATAATTGTTTCGCAAGTTTTGGTCACATTTCTCGACAACTGCAGGCATAGGAGCCACAGTCACATGAAACACCGTATCCCCAACAACAAAATCTCCTGGTCTACCTAACTGAATATCAGCAGTTGTATATGAATGGTTTTCAATTTCCATATGGGGATAACGCAAGGCAAGTTTTGCTCCTATAATATGCTGTGCAACGGCTCCAGCAACTCCTTTTTCATTTGCTGCATCTAGAATGTCTGCAACAATTTGTTGTCCAGATCGGTCTAAAGAAATTTCAACTTCAATTTTTCTCCGCTCAAAATATTCTCTTACTCGTTGAACCAACCATCGTTGAAGACTTTCCATAACATCCTGTCGTTCAGAATTGGAAAGCCTAGAGAGAACTTCAAGCGAATTCAATCGCCTGACCAATTCTTCTGCAGAGGTTCTGGTTCCTCTTGTTGTCCTACCACCTTCCCGAGCATATTCGCGTGTTTCACCAAATCTCAGCAAAAGAGCCTTTATAGTTGGCCCCCCGGTTTTACGAACTTGATTCTTCTCTGTTATGTAATCTCCTAACGACAGAGGAAAAGTGTCCTTTATTAGCTCAGTAATAGCAAGTCCAGCACAAACTACATAACGTTTTGGTTCCTGGTCTGGGCTAGGTTTTTGACTCTCATACCAAGACCTGAGTGCTTCTAAAGCCACTTCCATATGAGAATTTGTCGTATTCAACCTGTTCTCCACCTTTCTACAAGTCGTTGCGTAGAACGATACGAAGCAATAACATCCTGTCTCTCGATCATTTGACTACCTCCGCGAGCATGACTTCCTAATGCATTACATGCTGACTGTAATGGTTCAAGTAATTGACGTGACAACCAAGATACGACTGGTACAACGAGACCATCACCCATAGCTTCATAGGCATGGTTGTAAGCATCTGGTAACCAAAACGTATCTTCGACCCCCATTAGCCTTGCTGCCTCCCGAGGTGAAAGTAAACGTGTACGAATTACCCCATTCTCAACAACGACAACAGTTTGTCTACTTGAACCTCCTCTGGGTGTCCGTAGACATCCCGCGATACCGTCAAAACGAACCTCAGCTCGCTGTACCCCTTGCCTAATACGTTTATAAAGAAAGCCGACTTGAACACCACCAGCTAAACGTGCAGCTTCAACTTTATTACGATTTCGATCCGTCATCATCGAGAGCAATCGTTGCGTTTCTTCATCCGAATTCCATGATACCCCGGTTGGTTCACGTTCGATAATTTCGGTGATATTTGGTATATAATTGTTCTCTGGAACTGGTACATTCCACCATCTCCATACAGCTTGAAGATGGGCTGGAAGCTTTGATTTTGCCTTTAATAAAGCTTCCGGGAACCAAATTGAGTTTGCAGCTCCGTTAATTGTAAAGTTGTCAACAGGAACAGTTAGATCTACAGCAACAAGAAATACTCTTTGGCGAGATTGAGGCACAAAGTGTGATGCGTCAATTACCAATGCCCCAAACTGCATTCCTAATGAAAGCAAAGATTCACATAGACCTTCAAAATCACCGCTGTGAATCAACCCAACCACATTCTCAATAACTATTAGTGGTGGTCTATTACCCAACTGTAAAAGACAAAACATATGGTTCCAGAAAGGCCAAAATGCTCCACTTCGACGTGCTAGCATTCCACTTCGCCAACCAGCTAGAGATAGGTCTTGACAAGGGAAAGAAGCCCATGCCATATCAGCATCTATCGGAATGTTTGATACGTCAGCAACATCTCCAAGTACAAAATGACTTGCTTCATGGTTCATTCGATAGATTTCTGCTTTTTTGGAGCTGATGTCATTAGCCCAAATACATTCCCAATTATGGCCTAATCCCAATTTGGCTAAGCCTACTCCGGCAAAGAATTCAAGAAATTTATATTTTTGCCGAATCAAATTAAAACCCCCATTTGCGAAATTATATATCATTTTCTTGCCAAGAAACCCTAATTGTTTTTATTATAGCATAGTAGTTAAACGGAGCAATTTTTTTGTATGAGGTGTACATAAGATGTAGGGCCGATTGTCCGAATCTAATTCCACTAAACCACCCCCATTCTTAATTCTCTGTACAACTAACTTGATAAGAAAAAGCCATTCTAACCCATGTGCTTGAATTATTACAAAAAATCCTATTTCTTATAATCCGAGTCTTTTGACCTCAAGGTTATGTCTAGATTTCATAGACTCCAATATAACTTTTCCATTCTTGTCGGGGTAACCAATTGATCTGTTCAATAACATATCAATAGAACTATTGGGGTCATGAAACAATAAACTGTATTTACCACATAGTTCTGGTTCCCGTGTTTTTTCTGCATATACAACACGAATTAAAGTATGCCAATCAGCAATTTTTGCAGAGAGAAACTTTACATCTTCCTTTTTTGATACTGGTAATTCTAAGAGTTCTCCATTTAGGCTTTTGTCGAAAATCGTTATATCTGTAATAAAATAGAATACCGATAAGCTAACTCTTGAAACGAAATCGTCATAATTAACCCCTCTTGGCAAAACAAAGAAGTCAATTCTCACGTTACATTCTTTATTTACCTCTACGACAAAATTGTCTTCTCTATTTGATATTGTTGGGATATATGATAGCTCCATATTAGCTGGGATATAACAACTACAAATTGGAAATAGAAAAACATTTTTCTTCTGAACTACCCCCGCATGACGAGGGCACCAAACTTTATTCTTATTATCCTTGAAATTAATGACCGGTAGTTTTATTCGCTCTTCACTTTCGTCATAGAAACCGTGCCATGATACAGCGTTAATATGTCTATCACAGTAAATTCGGCCTTGTTTTGTTTGTAAACATGCGATATCAAAATATGTGTTTTTAGCTGCATCAAATAATATATCTACCTCACCCATATGTGAATTGTATCGTTTATGAGTTTCCTTTAACTTAATTCTCAAAATCTTATGACCATTTTTACTAATGATAATGAACTTATTGTGTTTTTCCAATAAATTTAATCTCCCCTTACCGAACCAACTTATTGCCTTCCATGTTATTAATTGAGACTCTAGGTTATCATCCAATACGTTCATCAACATATTTTTTGAGAACCTTTATAAACTTCTTCCATGCGGGTGGATATTCATTGCTTCCAGATTTATAAATTTCATGCCCTTCGGGAAGCCCAATTTCAATATGCCACTGCGTCCCGTCTAAAATCGTACTATTAAAATAGTTATTGTTCCAGTATTCAACTTCACAAGCGGCAATCTCATCAATCAAGTTATACCATTGCTCATTTGACAACTCTTTTTCAGTTAGAACGACATCTTCCATAGCATAATACTCGGAAGGGATTTCATTTTTCAAGTCCAATAGATTATATCCATTGGATGTTTGTCCGTATCTAAGCCACTTCTTCTCACGTCTGCCGTCTATGTAAACATGGTACGATGTACCGAAATAACCGCCAACATAAAAGTCAAAGGAACACATATTTTTTAGTTCAGAGTTATTACCACCAAACCGTTGTCCGCAATTCTTACAAGCTCGGTTTGGACTGTTAGGAGAGATACAGCACCCGCCAAGCACAATTTCCCTACGCTTCTCATCCCCATAAGCCTCTTGATTCGGCATACCGTATAATAACTTAACAGTATCTGTTGACCCGCAAGCAGGGCATTTGCGTTTTGCCATAATATCTTATGACCTCCGGCGACTTTTTTCTATGTCAATTGCAGTTCAATTTGCGTTTAGTCCAAACGCTCTGCTCCCGAGTTTATCTTTATATAGATTTTCATAGTCTATAACTTCCGCATTAGTCAACGTCTTAGACAATGTTCTTAGAATTGTAAACTGGAATTTGCTGTATCTGTCTATTGGCAAAGCCATTAACAGTTTATTACCGCCGTGCCCATTTCTTACGTATTCCTTAAAACGGCCAATAATCCCTTCATTTCCATAAGCAGAACCAACATATTGTTTGCCATCCTCGGTGTCAACAATTAGATAAACACCGGCAACCGATGAAAGCATTATGTGCCACATCCGATTTGCATCAGGATTTTCAACTATCTTCTTCAAGCTATTGTAATCTAACACAAAATCCTCAAAGCCAGGAAAACTGTCATAGCAGCCTTTGGGGAGGATCTCTATTACTTCCTTTGGTTTCTTATCATTAAGCCACTGATACCAACTTCTTGTGGCACCACCCCATTCTATAACAAGGCGTTCAATTAGGTCTGAAAGAAAATCTGTTCTTCTTAGTTCATAGAAGTACCACCCTGCTTCCCAAAAGTCGGTATAAATCTGATCAGGTAGTTGCCTTGGTTGGGATACTGCAATTACTTGAAATATACCAATAAACTTTGCTTGAGTACGATCATGCCCGAGAAAAGTGACGATATAATCACAATCACCAAAAACATTCTTGCTCTGACAGCTTTGATAATGTTCCAATCGCCCTTCCCTATAGAGCCTGTCTGTATCAAAACCACTGTCTTGATGTCTTACAAGCTTTGTCTTTTTATCTATATCTAACCCACTCATCTTTAAAAGGTCGTTTAATGTCAACTTTTTCTACACCTGCCAATCACGATAAGCCGTATGCTCACTGGAATGTATGTTCTTGACGAGACCCGAAGATTAACAGTATTTCTTACGAAGAGGAAAAATTAGATTATACCTGGCCGATGTCGTCGAGTAATCCGCTTTCTAATACCTCGACCAAACTCGGTATATTCTCCGACCATGCCGAGAATTGCTGGACAATCCAAAATGACATTATCATCCACGTGTGTGGATAACCTAATCTTTGTACTATTATCAAGATATGTGATATAGCCATTTAGCCATAATCTATAATTGCCTAAAGTAAGTTCAATAGTGTTTGTCCCAATCCACCTATGCTCTCTATCAGACTTCCTTTCAAGCTTTGCAATTGTCAAGACCAAACCGACTCTATAATTATGACTTAACCAAAACTCAGAGCGACCTTCCACCGATTTAATATCTTGTTTACTGAATTCGTATAGTTTATCATTTATAACCTCATCTTTCGTATCATGCGGATGTGTGTGAAAATCTCCGAGGAAATCATATTGAGGCCAAAACGATGTCAATATATCCCTTTTTAATTCTAGTGTGGCATCCACCGGATCACATGACACATCTTTTCTTTCTGCAGATGTATCAATGGATAACAGTTCTACACAATACAATGTTTTTTCATCAGGGAGTTTAATCTCGTGTCCCCAAAGAAGGCCAAAAGTTTCTACCCCTCTTCTTCGATATTCTCCCCCTTTATGGGCGATGCTGTATGCTTCCAACCCGCTTAGACACATCTGTATCAGAACATCTTCGGATATCCGGATTACATACCCTTTTGGATTATACTCTTCCAACTTTGAATACTCCC
Organism: Peptococcaceae bacterium BRH_c23; assembly: GCA_000961805.1. The sequence continues at coordinate 5,554 of LADV01000045.1, forward strand.
CTCTTGGTTTTATAATTCAACAGTTTCCTGAATATTCCTCCCAAAATAAAGTTCCATTTGTTAACTATGTTTTAAGTAACAAAACTAAAATTCCCAAATAATAGGTTCGGGTGTAAAATCTTTTCCCTCCTCGACGATTTCAAATACATCAGCCTTACACC
>LADV01000270.1 GCA_000961805.1 Peptococcaceae bacterium BRH_c23
AAGGTCCCTTCTCGCCGTCCATGGCTACAGGGACACTCGGCCATCCTTGGCCAGCGGATATGCACTGCCGCCAACTGAGCCAAGGATGGCGATTTTGGCACGATAGTCTCCAGTGGAGATTATCGCCGTAGGCGGGTTCTTTCATATAATACTATCGCCGAAGGATGAACCCCGCTCCCCATAGCAGGGAGCTTAAACGGTTAGTTTGCTCTGCGTCGTAAGCACCGAGCGCTGTGTCACGCAAGTCCCCCTATAGAAGTTCCGCCGCCCGCGAAGCCAACTCACTTCGTTCCCCTCTAACTAGGCGAACTTGACCATAGAAGGATTGCCCATTTAACCTTGAGGCGAGATGAGCTAATCCATTACTCTCTTTATCCAGATAAGGATGATCAATTTGATCTGGGTCCCCGCAAAGCACAATTTTTGTCCCTTCACCTGCACGGGTAATAATGGTCTTTACTTCATGTGCTGAAAGATTCTGAGCTTCATCAATAATGATAAATTGATGAGGAATACTCCGGCCACGAATATAGGTCAACACTTCAATTTCCAGCTGCCTCTTCTTAATCAAGAGGTCAATTGCACTGTCAACCACTGCTTCGCTACCTCTCTCTCGCTCTTTCTCCCGCCGCGACCGAAGCAAAAACTCAAGGTTATCATAAATTGGTTGCATATAGGGTCGAATCTTCTGGTCCTTCTCCCCAGGCAGAAATCCAATATCCTTACCAAAAGGAACGATCGGCCGAGCACAAAGCATTCTAACGTAAACTTCGGAATGAACCGTTTGTTCCAGGCCACTCGCCAAAGCAAGTAACGTCTTCCCCGTCCCTGCCGGCCCCATTAAATTGACTAACTTGATTTCTGGATCGTTGAGCATTTCCAAAGTCCAAGATTGTTCCAAATTCCTGGGTCTTATATCCCAAGGGGCAAGACTTTTTCCCATACGATAAACTAATCTTTCCCCATTCGGAGAAGAAACGAGTGGTAAGACGCTGTCATCACTTAAAACAGCTTTCACACAACGGTTCGGAGCAAGAGGTGATTGCAAGGGTATATACTTATTTTGATAAAGTGCCGCAACCTCGCTATCATTGATCTCCAGCAAAACAACTTCCTCCATAATCGGAGGCAAAACTACTTTATCATTGAAATAATCATCCGTTACGATTCCTAAAGCATCTGCTTTGACTCGCATGGCAATATCTTTAGTAACTAGGATAACGGGGCGTTGTTCTTCACGCGTCAGGCTTAAGGAAACCGCTAAAATTCGATTATCTGCCAACGCTAGATTCGAATTTACAGGCAAAATTTCATGGGAGTAGTGATTTAACTCAATCCGAATCGTTCCTCCGTTGGGCAAGAAAACCCCTTGGGAAAGCTTACCCTTATCCCGTATGCGATCAAGATTACGAATGGCCTCTCGTGCAGCCCGCCCAACATTCTCTAAAAGACGTTTCTTACTTTCAATCTCCTCCAAAACCACATAAGGAATGATTACCTCATTATCTTGGAATAGAAATATTGCATTAGGGTCATGCAGTAATACGCTAGAATCGAGCACATATACTTTTTGCAAAAATATAACACCCCTTTAATGTCGCCTTTTAACATAATATTCCACATCTTTTTAATTATCTTCTGTATGACGACCTTACTAACCCCACTCTCTTAAACTATATTCCAGAATGAACTAACCATTCTCGACCTGCTAAAACCCTTCTCTAAAAATAAAAACGCCATGCTCTAAACGAACATGGCAAGAAATTTGCTTATTAATCTTAGGCAACCGTCTGCACCGATCCTTTTACCATTCTCTGAGTCCCTTTTAACAGTTCCTGTGAATCGGTATTCTTAAGGTTCATTTTTATTACCCTCAAATTTTTTACTTTTAAATTCCTCAAAAATATTATTGCCTTGCTGATTTTGATTTACTTGAGTTTTCTGGTTACATCCAATGGTCTGTTTAATTTGTGATATTTCAGCCATTAAAACCATAAAAATCTTCCTTTGTTAAAGGCTTTTTATTATCTTTTAAACTATACCCCAGCTGACCACTTACTTCAATTGTTCCATATTGAACATCTTCTATAGAAGATATTCCAACCTGTCTCAACCGAGTTTCCAGTTTATCAATCGATAACCTAATTTTTTTAGATTGTTTATATCCGGTTTACCATTTTCGATAACTACTACTGCTTTACCTGAAAAAAAAGTTTCCAAAATATCTACCTTAATTTGTAGATATTCAGTAATTATCATTAATATTGTTAATAAAAAAGCCACGCCAAAAGTGGTAAACAGACCCTTTCCAGATACAGGTTGGATCAACAATGATCCTAACCCAATTATGACAATAGTTTGAGCTATCGTCATTTGTGATATGGATTTTCTTCCACCTACCCTTAAGATAAATGTTCCAACATAAAATATAAGAATTGCTTGCCAAATCCAACTTAATTCCATTTTTTTATTCTCCTTATAAGTATCGAACATTTCGAATTAACAACGATCAGAGAATACTTATAAAAAAAGTAAGCAAAAAAACCACCCTGCAATTCAGGTGGTAACCTAACTATTTAACTAGTGAAAGAAGAGCCAGTTGTTGACTTTCGTTCGAAGTTAACAACTGGCCCTTCTCTCCTTGTCCCACTATACCCCAAAACAAGACGGTGCACATGAAATGTGCCGTCTCCCCCCAAAATCCACAGTTCCTCTGTCTCCCGTCTCACGTTCCCCGACCCAAGCCAGGGACGCAGTGTGACACGAGCGCGACGTCTTTACGTAAGCAGAAAAGCAAACTTCCGTTTAAGCGACCGACCCCATACACGGGGCAGTGCACAGGGATGTGCACTGCCACCAACTGAGCCAAGGATGGCGAATTTGGTACGATAGTCTCCAGTGGAGATTATCGCCGTAGGCGGGTTCTTTCATATATACTATCGCCGAAGGATGAACCCCGCTCCCCATAGCTGGGAGCTTAAACGGTTAGTTTGCTCTGCGTCGTAAGCACCGAGCGCTGTGTCATACAAGTCCCCCTACTTGACCACAATATTAACTAACTTACCCGGAACCGTAACAATCTTAACAATCGTCTTTCCTCGAGTCCATTCACTCACACTCGGCAGAGCCAGCACAATTTTTTCCAATTCAGCTGTTGATATTTCAGTAGGCACTTGGACTCGGTCACGGACCTTACCATTGACCTGCAGAATAACCGTCACTTCATCTTGTACAAGAGCGGCCTCATCAACGTCTGGCCAAGGTTGTTTATGAATACTCTCAGAATGTCCAATTTCCTGCCAAAGCTCTTCCGTAATATGGGGTGCAAAAGGAGCCAGGAGTATCAAAATTCTCTCAACTGCCTCTCGACCGACCTCAGCATCTGCCGTTGGTTGTTCTTTATAAAGGTACAAAGCGTTTACCCATTCCATAATGGTACTGATCGCCGTGTTAAAATTAAAGCGTGTTCCAAGATCAATCGTTACCCTCTGGGTAGCCAAGTGGGTGTGACGACGCATCTTTTTGCCAACTTCGTCCAGATTTGCCCATTCGCCCGCTTGTTTAGAGGAACCCTCCCCCTGGCTTTTCTTAATCAGAGGCTCATATTGGGCTACTAAGCGCCAGATGCGGTTGAAGAAACGATAACACCCTTCAACCCCTTGATCACTCCACTCTAGATCTCTCTCAGGAGGAGCAGCAAACAGAATAAACAAGCGGGCCGTATCCGCCCCATATTTGCCGATGATCGCCTCAGGGCTCACGATATTTCCCTTGGATTTTGACATTTTAGATCCATCCATACAAACCATCCCTTGCGTCAGCAAGTTCTGGAAGGGTTCATCCGCGTTCAAGTAGCCAAAATCCTTCAAAGCCTTGGTAAAGAAGCGCGCGTACAAAAGGTGTAGAATCGCATGTTCCACGCCCCCAACGTACTGATCGACATTCATCCACTGATCCACCGCCGTTTTATCAAAAGCAGCCTCAGTATTGCGGGGATCAGTATAGCGCAGAAAATACCAAGACGAACAAGCAAAGGTATCCATCGTGTCCGTCTCACGCCGAGCAGGCCCTCCACACTGCGGACAGTTTGTTTCAATAAATGCGTTAGAGGAAGCTAGTGGATTCTCTCCAGCTTTAAAGACAGAAATCGACGGGAGCAACACAGGCAACTGATCTTCCGGAACTGGCACTGTTCCACAAGTTTTACAATAAACCATCGGAATCGGTGCACCCCAATAGCGTTGACGAGAAATGAGCCAATCTCGCAAGCGGAAATTAACCTTCCGTTGACCCAGACCCAAGCGCTCCGCTTCATCAGCAATTCGATCCCAACCCTCATCACTGCTCAGACCATCGAAGGAGTCGGAGTTAACCATGACACCGTCCCCTGTGTAAGCAGCTTCAAGAGGCAGATCTTTTGCTTCTGCCAGACTCTCAGTCGGAATAATAACTGTTTTAATTTCCAGATCATACTTTGTCGCAAATTCAAAATCCCGTTCATCATGGGCTGGAACACCCATAACTGCCCCAGTACCGTATTCAAGCAGAACATAGTTCGCTATCCAGATCGGCACTTTCTTACCGCTCAGCGGATTGAGACAATACGCCCCGATAAACAGCCCTTCTTTTTCTGCATCCGTAGAAGTACGTGCTATTTCATTGAGACCGTTCATTTTCTCGATAAAAGCCAGCACATCTGCCTCATAAACTGTCCCACCTACTAACTCCAAAACAAGGGGATGCTCAGGAGCCAAGACAACATAGCTCACCCCATAAAGGGTATCAACCCGAGTAGTGTACACCGAAATCTTCTCCGGACGTTCCTCCAAAGGAAATTGGACTTCCACCCCCTCAGAACGGCCGATCCAGTTGCGTTGCATGGTTTTTACCTTTTCAGGCCAGCCCGGTAACTTGTCCAGATCCTCAAGTAAAATATCCGCATAATCCGTAATCTTAAAAAACCACTGTTCCAAGTTCTTCTTCGTGACCAAGGTATCACACCGTTCACACCCACCATCCACCACTTGTTCATTAGCAAGTACTGTGGCACATGAAGGACACCAATTCACCGCCGCCTTCTTCTTGTATACCAAGCCATGTTTGTAAAACTCTATAAATATCCACTGAGTCCACTTATAATACCCCGGGTGACAAGTCGCCATTTCCCGATCCCAATCATAGGAAATCCCCATCTCTTGAAGCTGACGCCTCATGTTGGAGATATTTTTCCAGGTCCAATCTGCCGGAGGAGTTTGATGCTTAATCGCAGCATTTTCCGCGGGCAAACCAAAAGCATCCCATCCGATGGGGTGAAGGACATTATATCCGTTCATCCGCTTATAACGAGCAATCACGTCAGAGATTGAATAATTGCGCACATGCCCCATGTGTAAATCTCCCGAAGGATAAGGAAACATAGCCAAGGCATAGTACTTGGGCTTTGAGGAGTTCTCCTCTGTTTGATAGGCTTTGTCCTCTAACCAGTGTTTCTGCCATTTAGATTCGATCTCCGAAAACGAATACTTCTCTTGCATAAATCCGGCCCCCTTAGAAATAAGTAACAGATTATAACATAAGATGAAAATACAAAAATCTCTCGTCCCAAAAGGGACGAGAGGCTTGCTCCCGTGGTACCACCCAATTTCATAAGTGCTTAAGCGATCTTAACGGCTCGCACCGGTGTTCATTGTAACCTGAACACAGCTCCAGGGCGAGTTCTTGAAGTTCCCTACAGCGACTTGCACCTCCCGTCGCCTCTCTTGATGAGGGTTCTCCAATACTACTCCCTATCGTAGCAATGACGTGTTTGATTATCCAGAAAAGTTATACATTCTGACTAGTTTCATAAGAGATGGCTTCCGCATCTTTCCAGAGGCGTTCAAGTTGATAAAATTCACGTTGATCTGGGGTCATCACATGAATCACCAGATCACCGCCACAATCCATCAAAACCCATTTGGCAGTCGGCAATCCTTCGAGATGAATAACCGGAATGCCCAGCTCTGGCAACTTCTGTTCGAGATGATTCGTGATTGCTTTCACCTGAGTCGTTGTATTCCCCGTCACAATCATGCAATAATCCGTAACCATTGAGATTTTCTGGAGATTCAAAAGAGAGATATCTCCACCCTTTTTATCTTCAACGATACTAACCACTTTTTCAAGCATTTTAAGATCCAGTTCCAATAGTAGTTTGCCTCCTTTGTAAATCATCATAGGTTAATTGAGTTAAGGGATGAATAGGGCGTTTGCTTTCCCTTAAGTATATCAAAGTGTGTTCAACACAGGCTAACGTACCCTTTCCTAAATCATCATACAAGGATTGGCGCAAATTGTCCACTTTTGGAAAATCGCGGCTAGCTTCCGTCAGGTCTGCGCTATAAATAAGCATCTCTAATTGGCACATCCCTGGTCTCCCTAACGTATGATTGGCAACTGCCGCAATGACTTCAACATCCTTTAACCCATAATAATGCTCCAGCCAATAAGCTGCAACAGGACCATGTAAAACATATGGATATTGTTCATCTTCAGGATAATTAAGCAACTTCCACCTGCGAGCAAACCTTATTTGGTTTTTCAAAGGGATTTCTTTGGCTAAATCATGGGCTAACCCCGCACAACGGGCCTTAACAGGATCCAACCCATGGTGCCGGGCTAATTCCTCCGCCCAAACCGCAACACTCAATGTATGCTCAAAGCGTTCCGCTGAAAGAACACGAGTCGCCAAATCTAATAATTTTTCAACATCTAAAATCAAGTATCTCCCGCTCCCCTTTATCTCTTCCTCTAATATTATTTCTAAATATTATATCAATTAATCAATAACTGTGCAAAGGTCGGATTACATATGCATTTATTCAATGCAGTAGAATACCCCAGCTTGAAATTCCGTTGAAGGCGCTGACCTACAAGAAAGGAGACCCCTTAGTCGGAGGTCTCCTAATTGGAACGATAGTATTACATTTGTTTTGGTTTTGCTTCATTCACCGTTAGTGGCCTGCCACCAAAATCTTTGCCATTGAGCTCTTCCGCCATACGCGCTGCATCCGGCTCTCCCACTTCGATAAAACCAAATCCACGGGAACGACCGGTTTCGCGATCGGTAATAATCCGACTACTTTCTACCTCTCCATACTCGCTAAAGAATTCTCCGAGTTCTTCTGCAGTAGTATTCCACGGAAGATTTCCGACATAAAGTGTTGTTGTCATGATAACTGTCACCTCTTGCTTGAATTGATTTACTTGATCGTTTTTAGTATGGTCAAATCTAAACAGAGTATGCGAAACATTTTATTCTTCAGTATAAAGCCCTCGCTGTTGGATCAGTTGACGAACCCCCTCAGGCAAAAGGTAGCGGATCGGTTCTCCTCGCTTAACCCTCCTCCGAATATCCGTAGAAGAAATCGCCAAAGCAGGGACTTCCAGATAATGGATTTTACCCAGAATTTCAGGATGTTCTTCTTGCACTTTAAGCAGAAAATCACTCGCATCAAATCCGGGTCGCGCCGCACCAATAAATTGGATCAGCGTGAAGATTTCCTCAGCTTCTCGCCAGGAAAAGATCTCCCTTAGGGCATCCGTTCCCGTGATAAAATACAATTCATAATCTGGCCAAGTTTTGCGCAACATACGTAACGTCTCGACCGTATAAGACGGACCTTCCCTTTCGATTTCAAGGGCAGAACTAGCGAAATCCGAATTATCATTAATTGCACATTCGACCATCTCAAGACGCAACTCTCCGGCCGAAATATCCCTTCGATTTTTATGAGGTGGTATCCCAGTCGGAATAAATAACACTTTGCTTAGCTTAAACTCGGCGCGTGCCATTTCCGCAGCGACCAAATGCCCGTAATGAATCGGATCAAACGTTCCGCCCATAATCCCCAGTCGGGGTTTTTCCAGTGCAGCCACCCGTTTCAAGTCCGTCATAACCGTGATTCTCCTTACACGATTTTAGTCGTCCACTCCTCCAGATTCCACACATCCGTCACCCAATCTTCGTAGAATTCCGGTTCGTGAGAAACAACCAGCACAGTCCCTCTATACTCCGTGATGGCTCTCTTCAGTTCTGCTTTAGTATCCACATCTAAATGATTGGTCGGCTCGTCGAGAACCAGCCAGTTGACATCCTTCAGCATCAACTTACAGAGCCGGACTTTAGCATTTTCTCCACCGCTCAACACCATCATTTTGGTAGAGATGTGTTCACTTGTCAAACCACACCTTGCTAAAGCGCCCCGCACTTCGGAATTAGTCATTCCCGGATACTCTCCCCACACTTCGTCGAGGGCCGTCTTCCCATTTCTACGACTCGATTCTTGTTCGAAATATCCAGGGTAAAGATAATCACCCAGTTCAACTTCACCAGAAACCGCTGGAATATACCCCAGTAAAGTCTTAAGCAATGTCGATTTACCTAACCCGTTAACTCCACGGATTGCCACCTTTTGCCCTCGTTCTAAGGTTAAATCTAAGGGTCGTGTTAACGGTTCATCATACCCGAGGACAATGTTTTTCGCCTCAAAAATCATTTTTCCGGGAGATCTTGCTTCCCTAAATTTAAATTTCGGTTGGATCTTCTCTCTCGGCTTTTCGATCAGTTCCATTTTTTCCAACTGCTTTTGCCGACTCTTAGCGCGACCGGTCGTTGAAATCCGCGCTTTATTGCGCGCAATAAAATCTTCGAGGCGATCCACTTCTTTTTGTTGCTTGTCATAGGCCTTAATCTCCTGAACCTTGCGAGTTTCAAAGAGCGCCATAAATTGTTCATAGTTTCCAGTGTAACGGGTTAATTCCGAATTATCAACGTGATAAATCACATTGATAACTGCATTTATAAAAGGAACATCGTGAGAAACAAGGATAAAGGCATTTTCATACTGGTTGAGATAACGCTTTAACCACTCAATATGCTCCACATCCAAAAAGTTGGTCGGCTCGTCCAAAATTAAAATGCTAGGATTTTGGAGCAACAATTTTGTAAGCAAAACCTTCGTCCGTTGACCTCCGCTTAAATCCGTAACATCTTTGTCCAGACCTATTTCTCCAAGTCCCAAGCCATTGGCGATTTCTTCAATCTTAGTATCAATCATATAAAAACCATTGTGGTCTAAAATACTTTGAATCTCTCCGACATCTTCCAAGAGTTTGTTCATTTCGGTTTCTGAGACGTTACCCATTCGATCATACATCTCTAGGATTTCTGCTTCCAGATCGAACATCCCTTGAAATGCTTCTTTAAGCACGTCTCGGATCGTTTTTCCCTTAGTCAATACCGTGTGCTGGTCTAAATAGCCAACCGTCACGCGATTTGACCACTCAACCTTTCCTTTGTCAGGCATCAGCTTACCCGTAATGATATCTAAGAAGGTCGATTTCCCTTCTCCATTCGCCCCAATCAAGCCAACGTGCTCCCCTTTTAACAAGCGAAAGCTAACATCTTCAAAAATTTTACGACCACCAAATCCATGGCTAACATTTTCTACATTTAATACGCTCACGACTTAACTTCTCCCCTTATTTTCTCTTAATTCCTCATGGCCTTATAGTAAAATAAAACTATTTATTTATCAAACATACCGCCGACTTTGCGACGCTTAATACCTTTTCTCTTTTCCCCGATTTTTTGAGTAGCTTTATGTGGACCGCCTTGTTGAGAACTCTTCAGGTTTTTCTCCGCCACTAATTTTTTCATCTGCTCTAACGTTTTATTATCCATATGAACCTCCTCCAATATAATCGTACTCGAAATCCTATTTTCGTGCACCGCACGCAGCGCAACGCATTTCGTAACTTCATGTATCATTCGTCGTATCTCTGTACCGTCGTCCTCAGTGATCCGTGCTGAGCATACCGCACCGTACTTCATGCATCATGCATCATGCATCGTATATCTTACTTTGTATATCGTATTTCATATTTGTTGCTTAGTGCTTCGTGAATCTCGCTCGGTCCTCCGTGAATCGAGCCCGTGCCTCGTCCATCTGCGTTCGTGCATCGAACCTCGCGCTCCATCTTACGTGCTTTCGAACTTCGAACCTCGTACATCGCGCCTCGAGTTTTGGGCTATCTTTTCTGCCAGCTCATTCAAATACGTCCAACGTTCCAGCAAACTATCTAATTTTTGTTCTAGTGATTGTTGAATGGTTACTAACTCAGTTAGTTTTCCAAAATCACTGCCCATCTCATTCATCTGTTGACTATTTTTTTGAAGTTCCTCTTCCACTTGCGCAATCTGATCGTCAATTTGGGCGAAATCTTGCTGTTCTTTATAGGTCATCTTCAGCGCACGTTCTTTTCTTCGCTCAGACTCTTGTGTTTCCGGTCCAACGTTTTGACGAGGAGACTTTTTAGCCAAAGTCGCTAAGAAGGCTGCTTGTTGTTCGTTCTGCAAAGCCTCTTGCTCAGCAGCATACACCTGCTCACGATAGTCCGAATAATTTCCTACATACGACCGAATGCTTCCCGCACCTTCGAAGGCAAAAATCTTATCCGTAACCCGATCCAGAAAATATCGATCATGAGAGACAGCGATCACCGCCCCGGGAAAATCATCCAAATATGATTCTAAAATCGTCAATGTTTGAATGTCCAAATCATTGGTTGGTTCATCCAATAACAAGACATTCGGAGCCCCCATCAAGATCCGCAAAAGATAAAGCCTTCGTTTTTCCCCACCAGAAAGCTTGCCAATCTGAGTCCACTGTACAGCTGGGGGAAATAAGAAACGCTCTAACATTTGTGAGGCCGTTAAAAAGCCACCATCTGCCGTGGGAATCACTTCAGCGATCGCTTTGACCTCATCAATCACACGACTGTCTGGATTTAATAACGTGTTTTCTTGCGTAAAATATCCCATCTTAACCGTAGCACCTAATTCAAGGCTCCCTGAATCTGGCTTTAAGCGACCAGCGATCAAGTTTAACAAGGTTGATTTTCCACTCCCATTGGGTCCAATAATCCCAATTCGATCATCTCTCAAAAGGATGTAGCTGAAATCCTTGATCACAACCCCGCGGTCTGGAAACCCTTTTTCAACCTCTTGACACTCTAGAATTTTCTTCCCTAAGCGGGACGCCCCTGCTAGCATTTCGATCCGATCAGTATACTCCGTCGGCTTATCAGCCTGTATCTTTTCAAACCGCTCGATCCTCGCTTTTTGCTTCGTCGTACGAGCCTTAGCTCCCCTCCGCATCCAGGCTAGTTCATTGCGAAAGAGATTAAGGCGTTTTCTCTCAGTCGCCTCAACCTGCTCTTCCCGCTCAGCTTTTAATTCTAGGAAACGGCTATAATTACCGGGGTAAGGGTAAAGTTTACCTTGGTCTAATTCTAAGACCCTGCCAATAACGCGATCGAGAAAATACCGATCGTGGGTAATCATCACCAACGCACCCTTGCGTTTATTCAAATACTGTTCCAGCCAATCCACCGTATCATTGTCAATGTGGTTCGTTGGCTCATCCAGAATCAGGATATCCGTAGGATTAATCAGCGCACTCGCTAAAGCCACTCGTTTTTTCTGCCCACCTGAAAGAGTCCCAATTAAAGTGTCGAATTTCGAAATTCCCAGTTTATTAAGGATGGTTTTAGCCTCATTTTCCAGTTGCCAGGCGTCCAGTTCATCCATCTGTTGACCCAGTGCAATCAACACTTGTTGAAGGCTCTGCTGGTCCGGTTTATCATTCAGCTTTTCTAAAGCTATTTCATACTCTCTCAACAATTTCATAACAGGGGAATTCCCCCTAAAAACCTGTTGCAAGACCGTCGCCGAATCTTCAAAATCAGGATTTTGGGGTAGATATTCTAAACGCACTTTATTCCCCGTTGTAACTTTGCCTTGATCCGGCCATTCTACACCCGCTAAAATTTTTAGCAAGGTAGACTTACCCGTTCCATTAACTCCGATGATACCAATTTTTTCTCCATCATCAATTCCAAAGGAAATATCAGCAAAAAGTACTTTTTCACCATAACTTTTCGTCAGATTCTCTGCAGTTAAGATGTTCATGATTATTTCTCTTCTCCTTAGCAAAAGCTGTACAACACCTTATTATATCATAATTCGGCAAACTTTGCCCAAATAAAAAGTCCCATAGCCGTGCCTGTGCACAGTTTATGGGACTTTCGAAGATTTGATCATTATCCTTAGCACTAATAATTTTAGGAATTACGAGCCTCTTCTTTGGCTATTCCGTTTAATATTTCATGAGCGCCTCGCAGTAGGGCTCCAACTATTTTAGCCGACTCCAGCTTCAGATTATCCCGCTCAATTGCAGAAACGGAGCTCTTCTCATCCATAGACTTGATACGTTGACGACTTTCTTCTGACTCTTTAAGCATAATATTCATCTCATCTTGACTTGAGCGCATAATATTCATGCCTTGATTCATACCATGCATGTCTAGTCTTAGTAAGTCCATGTCCAGTTTCATAACTTTCATCCTAAAATCCCTTGAAAAATTATACCTACACAGACTCATCCACATTAAACGCCTTATAGATCGCCTTTTGATCTTTGGTTAGTGGAAATAGAATTCGAGT
>LADV01000008.1 GCA_000961805.1 Peptococcaceae bacterium BRH_c23
CAGCCTTCAAGCGAGATATTGTTATACTCCGCCAGCTTGTCCAGGTACTTCTCCCTGTCCCGGCAGTGGTAATAGGCTTTGTAGACCTCCTTGGCCACTGTGACGCGCGTCCCTCTAACCAATAGGGTATATTTTTTATCATGGTTGTCCATGAAGCTTGTCCTCCATTTCATGATTTTTAAAATCTGGAAATGAAGAACAAGCGGAGGGGAGCGGCATAAAATGGAGCGGCCGGTTTTATATAAAAAAACGCCCATTTGGAAACATGCCAAATGAGCGTTAAGGATGCTGTGTATTTTATTTTTTCGCGCGTTTAGCTCTGCCCGGCAGTTCAGAATCGGGCTTACCGCAAATAGTTTATCGTATGCCATGATGCAAAGAGCATAGATATCCGCGTCATCACGCCAGGCCACTATTCGGTAGCGACTGATAATTTTTTATTACATACTGAGAAAGCATAAAAATAGCCTCCAAACTCGTAAGCTCGGAGGGCTTCGACAGGTATTTAGGCATAGAAAGAGACCCGCTTGGCAGCCAGGCTGTCATAATGCATTTGCATAGTAGACCCTATGACTTTGCGTCCTTACCTTTCGGTAAGTTTGCCTAATATTTCATTTTTTCATAAACACATCATTCTAGATTAATGTGTAATTGAAACGATTATTATGCTGTTATAAGATAATTCATTATCAGCCATTGCAGTATCGGCTTTGTGCATGTAATTTGCGACCCTTATAATTCAAGTCATCTAGATAGATCAACTCTGTCTTAACTTTATATTTTAGAATGCTGATATATTGTTCAGTCACCGGTCGGCGTAACCGAATCTGCTTCCACCATTAAAACAGCTGTAGGTTCTTTTACATAAGGCCGATGCAAAATGCCTTTAGGAATTGTAATACCCTCATGTGTTTGCAGTGTAAGGGTTTTATCTTCAAGTTCAATATGCAATTGACCTTTCACAACAAAGAAAAACTCATCCTCATTATCATGTTTGTGCCAGTGGAATTCACCTTCGTTAAAAACGCCTAGCCTCACTAAACTATCATTCACCTTGCTTAAGGTTTGATTGAACCACTTTTCTTTACATGCATCAATAAGCTCAGGCACTTTTATAAGATCAAGAAAATCGAATTTTGCACCCATATTGATCGCATATTTGTTTTGTTCACTCATAATATCCTCCTTAAATTTTTATTTTTATAGAAGTTTAACTTCCGCATGCCGGTTTATAATCTGCTTTTCATTTAATCACCACGGGGTTTACGGGACTTGCCGTCGCCCAGTGAATCATTAAAGGTGACGCCACATAAAGTCCGTTATACTTACCGTCTTTCTCACAATCTTCAGCCCATTGTTCCAACCAATGTGCCTCTATGAAAACAATGCCAAGATTTCTGCTGAGAGCCGCGTGCATTGCATTATAAATCCCAGTCTCCGGGCAGGGGATCATTTCGTTGCCTAATGTATCTGTTCCAAATACGGAAATTTCCATTTCATAGAACCATCTGATAAGGTTTTCATCATAATTTATACCCGGCTCGGCAAAGTCCTTATAGAAGCTTTCCGGACCTTCATTGAAGAATAGATTGAATATCCCCGTTCTGATCAAGACTATATCGTACTTTTTTATTTCTAGCTTCTGGTAGTCTGCTGTTTCAATCAAATCTTCCAGTGTGATCCTCGTATGCATTTTCAGGTAAGGTACTTTTTTATATCTTGCTATATCCAATAGAACTACGTGCCCGACAATTCCTCTCTCTGCAATGGGCCGGATACTGGCTTTTTTGATCCCTCCAATCGAATTGGCCGCTGCATTGTAGCCGTTCCAGGCTTTATCAGCAAGCCAGGTATGCGCCAGAGCGTCGCAATGAGTTGTTCCATGGCAGTTTACAGTGATAATATCATCTGCATATTCAACACCACCCTTCCCGGCTATGACGGCACCGCTAAGATAATGACTTTTATCACGGCACATCCTATGCAATTCCTTCTCTCTGCCCGGCCAGTTCGGCGCTTTACCAGGGGAATTCAGCGCCATCATCAAAGTGAATGTTCTTCCGGATTCCACTGCTTTGACACCTCTTAAAATCTCACTGTCACTAAGAAAATTCAAGCCTCCTACCTCATCGTTGTCTCCCCATCTCCCCCAATTGTCAGGAAGTCCTTCGAAAAAATCCGCCGTCGCTTTAGACATTCCACACCTCCTTTGGTTGTATGCCGACCATGTTTTTTCAAGATACAATTTGCATTTATCAAATCAACGCTTCCAACTCCCGAATCTATTAACCTCCGGTCGAAACTGATAAGATAGAGGACAAACTGCATTATTTCTCTAGGACTTATTGCTCATAATCCCTTGGAGATAGCTCAAAACACATATCAAGTTTTTCCGGAAAGAAGCTGCATTCATGAATTGATGTGTGAATAATGCACTTCCGATTGTGAAACCCCAAGGCTGGATCTGATTTACAAAATTCAATCTGTCAAAACTGTTGATGCTGCCTGCGATCACCAAAGGGATTTTTACTGAGCGGGAGAATTGTGTAATTAGTTCTGCAGAGTTACCAAAGAAGCGGTAGGCCAGCAGATCAATACCATCCACCCCCAGCCCCTCAAGCCTTTTCGCATCCTCTATAATTTCCTCAATGGAGTTTCCGAGGATAGAGGGACTTCCCCAGACGTCACCACAGAAAGGAAAGTATTTGGTGCTGGAATTTTTGAGGAACTGCGCTACGGATGGAAAATATTTGGTGCCCAACAGGTAATCGATTCCGCATTCTATTGCGAGTTTGGCACCGGCCAGACATTCTTCCTCAGTGTAGCTTACAATTTCCATGTGCGTGACTTTTCCTGCAGCCTTGATTGCTTTTGCAAGGTCCTTCATTTCCTCCACCGGGAGCCCGATATTTTTAAAGCCCCAGTGACAGACCGGCAGGTCGGTGCAGGATTCAAACACCTCCTTTGCATTTGCAACAGTAACATCATTATGTGTGAGCATAACAATAAGCTTCATGCCTTATCCCCCTTTCGTTGACTATCCTTACTTAACTATCCAACAACAATATATAAAAAAGTGAGCTATATGTCAATAATTTGTCGCTCATAACGCTCAAAATTTACAATTTCGGTCATGATAATGATTGAAAGTTTGTCACATCGAGGCAACTATAATCCTCAATTTAAACCAGTTCGCTCAATTATTACGCACATAATAATTGACAAATGAGCGAATGTGAGTTATTTTATAAATAAAAAGCGAAAAAGAGGTACATTATGCGGTCAGACAGATTACAAACACTTCTATCATATATTGATCAACACGAATATGCTTCATTTTCAGAGCTTTGCAAGGAGTTCAAGGTATCGAGCGCCACAATGCGCAGGGACCTGAAAACGCTGGCTCAAAAAGGCTTGATTAAACGCATGCATGGTGCGGTGAAGTCTAAGATTGATGATCAGAAGTATGAGCCTCCATTATCCGAACGTATCAATATGAATATTGATGAGAAACGCCGCATCGCAGAACGGGCGATGGCGGAAATCAAAGACGGCGACAGCATCATCCTGGATTCATCCACTACTGTTTGTGAACTTGCTAAACTGCTTGCCGACAGCAACCTGAATATCACAGTGATGACAAATGATATCGAAATTGCTTATATACTTGCCCCACACCCCATCATAGAATTGATTGCTGTAGGCGGATACATCCGCAAAGGTTACTATACATCGATGGGTTTCTTTGCAGAAAACCTGTGGAAAGAGCTGCATGCAGACAAATTGTTTTTAGGTGTGGATGCGGTTGACCTGAAATATGGAATGATGAATTACCGTATCGAGGAGATGAGCTGTAAAAGGCTGATGATCGAACGCGCAAAGGAGTGCGTGGTGTTGTGCGACCATACCAAGTTTACTTCGTCCGCCGTTCTTCAAATATGTCCGTTTGATAAAGTAGATAAGGTTATCACCGGAACGGAATTGGATTTATCAATCATGAACGATATGCAGAGAATCGGTGTAGAGATTGTACGGGTTTGATTGATCAGCTGTTTGTTTCGGGCTCTCTCAAAAGGGCACTGCAATATCGGTTATAAAAGGAATGCTGTGACAACAGCCAAAGGGGGGAATGTATACATGTATAAAGCTGCGATTATTGCAGATGACTTTTCCAGTGTAACAGACTGTGGCGTACAGTTTGCAAAAAGAGGTCTCTCTACAATAGCAATGGCGGAAATGCCTAAGGGTAAATTCCCTTGCTGCGAGGTCTTGTCAGTGGATACGGACAGTCGTCCACTTCATAAGGAAGCTGCCTACCAAAAGGCAATGGGCGCTTCACTGTACTTGAAGAGGATCGGATGTGAGCGTATTTACAAGTCGGTGGATTCTACTCTGCGCGGGAATTTAGGAGCTGATATTGACGGGGTGATGGATGGGTTCAGTTATCCGATAGCCCTGGTAGCTCCGGCTTTTCCCTACTATGGCAGGACAACCGTTGACGGAGTTCACTACCTGAACGGCATACCCCTGTCGAAGAGCCCTGTTTCACTGGATCCCACCTGCCCGGCTCTGAAATCAGATCTTGTCAGGGTTTTAGACGGACAATCGAAACGCAAGGTTGCCCACATTCCTCTCGTGCAGGTACGTGAACCTTCAGTTATATTCCAGACGAAGATTCGGCAATTGGCTGCCCAAGGGATTGGACTGGTAGTTTTAGATGTCGAATCGGAACAAGACCTTGAAACTATTGCGGCGCATTCTGCAAATCTACCTGATTGCCTGGTTGTAGGTTCTACCGGCCTCTCACAATACATAGCCAGCGCTTGGGGTATAGCCAGGTCCAAAGCATATGCTCCATTTCCAAAGGCTGAAGGCCCTGTAATCACAGTGGCCGCTAGTGTTTCGCCTGTCACAAAGCAGCAGGTGGAGCTATTGATATTGCAGCCGGGAACTCATGCACTCTGCATGCCCTGCTGGCAGCTTGTTGACGGAGGCTGGCAGCAATATGAGGAAGAGGCCAATGCGGCACTGAGAACAGGCAAGGACCTTGTGCTGTACCTGGATTCCACACCGGAGAGCAGAGCAATACTTGATAAAAAAGCGATGCAGCATGGTTGGGATAAAGTCCGCTTAGCGGCTGAGATTGCCGGCGCTATGGGTAACCTTGTCGGAGCTGTTGCTTCCGGCGGTATTCCGGGAGGTATTGTGGCGACAGGGGGAGATGCAGCCAAGGCAGTCTGCCGAGCATTGGGCAACGATGGGATGGAACTGCTGGGGGAAGTGGAGCCTGGCATACCGGCAGGCAGGTTCACCAGCGGCAGGCGCTTGCTTGTTGTTACAAAAGCCGGTGCGTTTGGTACACCTCAGGCGCTCTGTGTTTCCCGGAATTTTCTGAAAGGAGTAGATCATGAATACTTATAAACGACCGATCATTGCCATTACAATGGGGGATGCCGCAGGCATCGGCCCTGAAATAATCGTGAAAGCTCTTTCCTATAAGGAAATATATCGATATTGCAGACCGCTGGTTGTGGGAGACATCAACATGCTTCACCGGGCAGAAGGAATCGTGCATACCGGTCTTTCCATGAAAAAGGTGGAGACCCCAAAAGAGGGTTGCTATAAATTTGGAATGATAGATTGTCTCGATATGGGCCTTTTACCGGATGATCTGCCTTATGGGAAAGTAGATCCCAGGGCAGGCCATGCCGCTTTTCGTTATGTGGAAAAGGCAGTAAACCTCGCATTAGCCGGTGAGGCTGCTGCAATTTGCACAGCACCGCTCAACAAAGAAGCATTACATCAAGGAGGGCATAAATATCCCGGCCATACCGAAATATTAGCCGACCTGACCCACACTGAGCGTTTTGCCATGATGTTCTGCTCCGAACAACTGAATGTCATTCTGGTAACCATTCATGTTGGCCTGCTTGATGCCATAAAGCTTGTGACATCAGAAAGTGTGTATGATACTATCCTATTGGCTAACGAGGCAATGAGCCGAAAGATTACGGAAAGACGGCCTCGTGTTGCAGTATGTGGAATAAATCCCCATGCAGGCGAGCACGGTTTGTTCGGATACGGAGAGGAAGAGGAAAAAATCTTGCCGGCTGTTAAACTAGCGTCAGAAAAGGGCATAGATGTCGTTGGCCCGCTGCCAGCTGATACCGCTTTTTATCTTGCACGGCGAGGTGACTATGACATTGTTGTAGCAATGTATCACGACCAGGGACTGGGCCCAATCAAAGTAATGGGAATCGAAAAAAGTGTAAATATTACTGTGGGTCTCCCTTTTATCAGAACCAGTGTTGACCATGGCACAGCCTTCAATATCGCCGGAACCGGTAAAGCGGATGCACAGAATATGAAAGAAGCTATCAGGCAGGCATGGATTTTAAGCGGTACATCCTGGTAAGTTGTAAAGAAGAAGCTATTATATGTGCCGGAAACAGAAAACAGGAGAGTGTTACTCCTCATATTGAGACAGTAATAGTACCACATATTTTTGCCTTGGGCTGTCAAAGAGCTAAGAGTTCTCTCTGATCAGCAGAGATTATTATTCTTTTTCTGCCGATAAATTTCATAGAGTGAGAGATTCACCTTCATAGTTCACCATGGATCTATCCATAGTTCATGAAAAGGTCAGACCTTCCCCCTGGCGGGAAACTCTGACCTTTTGCAAGTTTATTTGGCATCATCCCGAGCTAGGAAGAACATATTGCTGCTCTTGCCGGCGTTCTCACGCCACTCTGCTCCTTACGCAGGCGACCGCGTTTTTCAAGGTCAGCTATGGCGCGTTTTACCGTACTGCGAGACAGCCTCAGTTCTCTGGCAATGGTACCGATCGCCGGATAGCATTTGCCGTCCTTGTTGGCACGGTCACACAAATACATGAACACGGCCACTACCCTGTGAGCCATCTCCATTATGTTGGCTATTTCATTTTTGTAAATAGGTATGCTTCCTCCCGATATACGCAATACTGGGGTGTATTAAAATATTTTTTATTTTTCATTCATTCCAAAGAATATCCAAAGGTCGACGTAGCAACTGATGCTTAAAAACAGGAATATTGTATTTCTTCCCAAGTATTCTTAGCTGTTCTTTGTAGGCACCCTTTAAGTTATCATGAAATGCAATACCAGCAATACCGCCTTTAATGGACTTTACGCAATTTTCCAGTTTTCCTTGCCCATCTTCACTTTCATATTGTCCTGTTACCAACCAGTGGTTGGGTATTATATGAGATATACCAAAAGCATTGTCTTCCCAAGTCTGTAGTACGGCACTTGCAAAAGCTGGCTCAAAATGCACACCGCCCACGCAAAGCAGGTTTTTCTGTGTTTTACCATTACTATTAAAAACGTTGGTAAGAGCCTGTGCAATAACTTTTGCTGCAGAGTAGTTTGACCAGCTTTGTGGGGTACTCCCAATCTCAATATCAACTAATGGTACTGGAAACTGAGGTATCATATCTGGAGTACCACCATTATTGATCATACCGGACCAGTGAGTTGCTTCCGTGGTAATCCTAAAATCCTCTAATCCGGCATCAATTCGATTTTTCTCCAAGAACCATAATAAATTGTGCATGTAAACAGGATCAACATTACCAAAATAACCGCTATCCACATCTCCTGTAGTATGAACCGATAGGATTCCATCCGGAGCATTTTGCCCCTCATGCCATGTCACAAGGCCCGCCATGTCAAAATCAGAAAAATACCGGTTCATAATTGGCAGATAGTGTCTATAATCATGGCAAACAACTTTATGAGTTTTAACGAAATAGAATTCATTTCCTATATCATCCGAATGTTTTAACACCGGATTATTATCAATATTAATATCTGTCTCATTTAAACTATACATTTCTGATAGTGCATTAAAAACATGCCCTGCAACCGGGTCGATATTTGAGTTCATACAAAAAAAGTAAACTACTTTTTTAGCTGAAGACATTAATTTTCCCTCCTGTTTGATTAACTTAACTATTGAAAAATTATCATTCTACTATCGATTACTAATTTTATCCACCGCCCAAACACTGACTAATATAATTTGTCTTTATAAGCTTTAGCCTTCTCGATTAAAAGGATACTTAAGGAAGCCCCCACTACAATGATAACCAACATATTTATAGGGTACAGCTTCCATTGCAGCATAAAAAACATTGCAACAGCAGCACCTGTAGAAACAAGCCCAATTGCTAAAGCCACCTTCGAGTTTGCCCAGGAGTTAATCCTACCTATTATACTAAGAAACAAAAGTTCGAATAAACCTGCTCCTATACCTATTGATAAAAATGAAATTACTCTGATCATTAACCATAGAGTTGAATCACTCATAAAATTAGTTGCAGTAGTAACTCCCCAAATCCCCAGGAAAATCATCAAGCCCGAAAGCAAAACCAGCAATGAAAAAGGAATGCTGACTATCCGTCCATTTAATTGCAATGATACTCTAATTGATCCAGAGCTGAAGCATGATATTTTTCGCAGTCAATTATTTTTCAATATTATACCAATTAGATGAATCGCTTAAGAAACTATGACTCATTAGCAAAGTTATACCTTAGTCTCACATCACTTTATGAAGACTGATCTGCCTAGAAACTAAATTATCTCACCACAAACAAACCCTAAAGGGGGCCATTAATTATTTTTGAAATTGTCATCCAAACGTTGGATGATTCTAACTTACCAATCTCCACTGGTAATTATTATCGATAACAATTGACGCTATACGGGTTAGATCCAGAACATCCGCTGTACATGCTTTAAAAATAAACTCTAACAAGCCATTGATCCCGAGTACGGCTACTTTTTTCTCTAGAAGCTCACTATGTACTAGCAAAACATTCATAAATCGACCGATTTGCATAAGGTGATGAAATCCTACCATGGCATTCCAATTGTAGGAAAAGCAGTGCTCATATTGATATCCTTGATGTTTCATAACCAAAAAGTTGT
>LADV01000081.1 GCA_000961805.1 Peptococcaceae bacterium BRH_c23
TATGATTCCTGATATAACGTTTCTGTTGGGATGATTCTGCCAAGACATTCACTCTTCCGCTCTTGTAGGAATTGATATACCCCTCTCCGCTGCTTACCTCCTGATCAAAATACAGACAATCCATCAAGGTCGACTTACCACTCCCGCTTTCCCCGACAATTCCTAATATTTCTCCCGCATACACCTCTAATGTGATATCCCTGCAGGCATAGACCGTCCCGCAGACAGGACAGTAATTTTTCAGCAAGTGCGCCCCTTTTGCCCCTCTGCAGTTGACACACCCTTTGCCATATTGTTTATTTAGATTACTTACAGACAAGACAGGCTGTTCAAAATCTACCATTTTACAATCCCTCATCCTCTTGATTTTCCATTCAAATTCTGCAGACAATAGCTGGAGTCATTGCATTGATAAGAGGGGGCACCCGTTAAGTCATCCAGTATTTCATCCAGAAATATACCCTTGGCTCCGCACAATCTGCAGTACGCCTCCTGAAATGATTCAACTCCAAAAGGGTAGTCTTCAAAATCAAGTGAGCCAACCCTGGTATACGGAGGCACCGCATAGACCTTCTTTTCACGGCCTGCACCCAAAAGAATCAAGGCTTTGGAACTATTCAGCTTGGGATTATCGAATCTTGGGATGGGGCTGGGGGCCATAACATACCTGCCATGAACCATAACTGGATGGTCCGCACCTGTCGACATAGTTCCGTAGTTCATGATTTGCTCAAAGAGCATCAGCCAGGCACCACTGTATTCTTGTTCCGCGTGCAGCTTTTTGGTTTCATATTCACTCGGCTCATAATATCTCAGAGGTTCTGGCAGCGGTACCTGAAGCACCATAATCTGACCTTCCTGGAGTGGAATTTCGGGAATTCTATGTCTCGATTGGATGATGGTCGCTTCCGCCGTTTCGTCGGTTCCGGTTATACCGGTCGTTAGGGCGATGAGCTTTTTAATATTTACGGCATTGACCGATTCATCTGAGCCTTGGTCAATGACTTTCAGGATGTCGTCTTTACCCACCAGGGAAAGTGTCAGCTGTAGTCCTCCGGTTCCCCAACCTCTGGCGATGGGCATCTCCCTTGAAGCAAAAGGCACTTGGTACCCCGGAATGGCAATCGCCTTCAGGGTTGCTCTTCGAATCTCTCGTTTAGACCCTTCATCAAAAAAAGCAAAATTATACTCAATTTTCATGGATTCAGCTCCTAATGATTTTCATCTGTTAGACCTTCTTTACCTTTTTTCGACTTACGGACGCTGTCC
The DNA here is from genome assembly GCA_000961805.1 of Peptococcaceae bacterium BRH_c23. The sequence goes on from LADV01000081.1 coordinate 1,270, forward strand.
AGCTTGGACTGGAAGGTCACATAGTGAGGCAGTTTGAGGTGTGAAATAAAGCCAGTGGATTCAACGGAGTCAATATGCAAAAGGATAAACTCTTCGTTAAGGATCGAATGCTCCGGATTATCTGTTTCCAGACAACGGTCCAAAATACTGATGGCAATCGCTTTGCTTTCATTTTGTCCATAACAGATTCCATAACCCAGGCTGAATTCCAGCTCTTTTTGACCCGTTAATTTTTGAACATCCTCCGGAAACAAGGACTCAACCTCAGTGACTTTGATTTCGCCGATATAATAAGCATCCTCGCCCTCACTTAGTTCGTTGAATGGATTATCAACATAGAGCGGCAGATTTCCAATCCGCAATTCTCCCACCGTCGGATGCAGCGCCCCATAACTGCGCAGGGCTACATACCCTAAGGAAGTAACCGCACCTGTCTGCCCCCTAGTTAAAATCTGCAGTCTTTCACTGCGGCTGGTCGGAAACTGAAGACTCTCTTTGGTAACGTCGTCCGGCTCACTATCATCATTTTTACAAGGCTGAATCAGACCTTCTTCCCGCAGATAATCCAGAACTTTGGGCAGCTTGGCTAAATCAGTCTTGTCATACTCAACTCCGCTTTCCAAGGAGTATTCGCGTACCCAGTGGATAGCCTCTTGATCTGTTTCTTCATTTAAATTAAAGTCGATTAAACGATGAGTATAATCAGTGGCAGCCCCTAAGATTTGTCCACCGGGAATATCTTTAAAGCTGGCTGATATTCGTCTCTCCACCAGCATATCCTCAGACTCAACTGTTCGCGAATAATGCCTGCGCGGCAAAGTTGAACGGTAAGCTCTCAATAAAAATACCGCTTCTTCAGGACTTCCTTCGGCCTGCTTGATGGCCAGCGCTGCCAGAGTTTCATTGTAAAGACTGCTTTCCGACATAACCTGGTCGATCAGGCAGCGCAGACCACCTTCAATACTGTGACAATCCAAGACTACGCCCTTTTTCAAGCGCTCATATTTCAGGCGTTTGATCGATTCTTCAATCGCCTGAGTTCCGCCTTTTACTGCAACATACCCCATCTATCCACCCACCTGTTCCGTAATTTGAGTTGTTCGCGGCAGACATACAATATTGTCTTCCCGATCTGTAAAGATAAGATCAATTCCCATTGGATATTCAGAGTTTTTTTCAGCTCGTAGATCGACCCAGCCATCGCTTGTTTTGACGTCTATATAGCATTCCGTTTCGATTCCAGGACCCGTTAAGCTTAAATTCCGTTCGTTGCTCACAGAGTCAGCTTCAATGATCATAGTTGCTGCTTTGTGCGGGTTGAGCAAATCTCCTGGATAGGCCCTTCTCAAGGCAACCGCCAAGTCCTCCGCTTTAGCGTCCTTCAGAACAAGAATATAATCCGCACTCTCCACTTCCGTGGCTTTAGCATACGTCAACTGGTTAATAAGTTTGGCCATTTCCGCTTCCCGTTCGGAATACACCTTGAATTTCACTTCTGTATCCAAGAGCATCAGCACCAATACTAAGGTTGAGTCAAAACAACCACTCTCCATCTGCACCTTATCTGCCTGATGACGGATATTTTTAATCAAGCCCGGTCTAGACATTGAATCTAGCGTTTTACGATAAGCTGCTTGGATATCATGCACCAAATCCAGATTCATCTGCTTTTTACCCCTCTTATCTAAACATCCATATTGTCAAAATTCACTTTGGTCTTTAAGACCTTGTTCTTTACAGCTTCCCAGTCTTCATTGATCTGAACTTCCTCACGCAATAATGCATCTGTCCATTCTAATGTCTCTGGTAAATTCGCATTATAAGCTGCATCAATAATTGCCAGGTTGCGGGCAAGTGCCGGTTCATGCCCCATGACCATACCGATTCCTAAAGCTCCCCTGATCATAACCTTACATTCCGTAATCAATACCTCACCCAGATAGAATAAGCTGCGTTGAGCGCTTTCCCGCACTTTAACCATAACTAGACTATTATTGGGTTCCTCAAGGGTCTTGACCTCGTATACAGTGAGTATTTCTTGCGCTAAGTTTACGGAAACCTCTGCTGAACCTTTGATTAGGATCTGGGTTCTTTGTTTTCTAATCATCCATTACCCTTCCTTTGTGAGTGTTTATCCACGAAATCATCATAACTTGTTGCCAAGTTAGTCATGTTAAAGCTCTGTAATTACTCTGTTAAATCTTTGTTAAGTTTCTTTACTTGTCTGCGGGATCCGATAACAGTAGGGAACGGTCTTGACCGTTCCCTACTTTAGTTCACCCATTAGTGGTACCGCGCATAGGCATGGGGGTCTGATACGCATATAAAGCCTTATGCTTTTAAGCATAAGGCTTTATGGTGAGAACGAATGAAGCTCTTGTCTAAGGTATGACATAAGAAAAGCAGTCACATCTATAAAAAATCTTGCGGTACTCCAATACTGTGCCGGTCTTCTTATCCGTACAGCCTGATTCCGAGACCAAAAGCGGTACTAAATCCGGACAATTTAACAGTTTCCGTTGAGACTTCGTGGGAAAGGATACACTTAAAAGACTGGGTTTTGAACAAAGTTCTGTATATCCTTTGCTATGGTAATATTTAAACATCGATGTAATATCCATGCCCACAGCATCGATATCATTTAATACTGATTTGGCAACATAGGATATATGAAGGGCGATAGGTTGTTGAACAATATACCTCAGTCTTGCTACTTTGAAAATCCTGTCCTCTTTATCAGTTTCTAAATAGTCACAAATCTTTTTATTGTATTTGCTCTCCCGACAAAAAATAGTCTCCGAATGAAAATCATAACCTTTATCTATCATTTTTTGGCTGAAACTCACATCACCCGAAAGAACAAGCTCAATTTGTGTAGATCTGTCTTTGACATAGCTTCCTTTGCCCTGCTGTTTATAGATATGCCCTAATTCTTCGAGTCTTTCATAGGCCTTCCGAGCTGTAATTCTCGGCACTTTGTATTGATCTGCTATTTCATTCTCAGACGGCAGTTTATCATGGGGGTTGTATCTGCCTGAGACAATTAAGGGAACCAACTTATCCACTATCTCCATTTCATTAGACATTGTCATACCCCCACTAACACTCTACATACCATTTAACTATATGTTGAACTGAACTATCCGATTTTTTGCTTCATTCTTAAATCCGAGGCTAGTAGAATCAAATCATCGACAACCCGTTCTGTAGAGCGACCAGGCAAAGCTACCGCCGCTTTTTCTCGCATTCTTTTAATATCCTCAGGAGAACTTAAAAAGCCTTCGAGAAGTCGTTCCAGTTCCTCTTCATTACCTGCAATATGTCCTGCGCCTGCGCTTTGCACAAACTGAGCATTTTCGTCTTCTTGGCCAGGGATTGGCTTAAAGATAAGAATCGGCAAGTGTTTGGTTAACGCCTCGGAAACCGTTAACCCTCCCGCCTTCGTGATAATCAGATCGGAAACCTCCATTAATTCCTCAACATTATGGACATACCCTAACCGCAGGATGGGGTTGCGAGCCTGCACAGTTACTTCTTCTATAAAGTGATATAGTTTTTCGTTTTTTCCACAAACAACAATTGTTTGAACCGGGAGCAAAGAATCTGCGAGTTTCTTACAGATTCTTTTTACGATTTCCCCGTCGTACACTCCTCCCATCACTAAAAAGGTAGGAAAATCCGGGTTTAAGCCTAACTTGGAATTAATAAACCCTCGGTTCATTTCCTCTTCGAATTTCGGACTTACCGGGATCCCAGTCACCAGAATCCGTTGTGCTTCAATTCCCCAGGACACTAAGCTTTTCTTCACCTGTGCACAGGCCACCATATAGCGATCAACTCCTGGATGTACCCAATGACTGTGAACAGTATAATCTGTGATTACGGTAATCACCGGAACATGAAGAATTCGTTCAAGCCTGAGTTGGGCAAGAATTGAAGAAACTGTGGGATAAGTACATACAATGAGATCTGGTTCAAAAGCCTGAATGTATTTAAGAAAATCACCTCGTCCCAGTTGTTTAAGAAAACGTTGCAGCATGGATTCGGGTTGGAGCTTAGCTGTTTTATAATAAAATCTTCCCCAAAGTTTCGGGGTATGTTTAATCATCTCCATGTATAAGTTTTTAACCATGGTGTTTAAACGCTTACTTAGAAAATCTCCAAAATCTAAATGAGTAATTATTGCAGAAGGCTCTTTAATACGTATTCCTTCAATAACAGCTTCCGCCGCTCGGAAATGTCCGTTTCCAAACGCTGCAGAGAATACCAGAATCCTTAATTGTTTCAAACCCTAGCCCTCCCTCTCAACATTCTTTTTCTACCTATTCTAATCTCTTAGAAGCAAAATTCAAAAAACCCGCTGAACTGGCAATTGTCAGAGGGATCAAGATTTCTGACGCCATTTTATAGCTCTCTTCAGAACATCCTTCGACCTGCGATACCAAGGGATATAGAGGGTTAGAAATGCTTGCATTATGATCAATCCATTGGGCTGGGTGAGAAAATGGCATATACATACCACTTGTTGCCGGGAACTTATCCCAGTTTTGAGTCGCCCAGGTTTCGAACTCTTTGTGCCCGTCGAAAACAATCCCCAAGGCATGGTGCGGTACACACATGTCTTGTATTAGGTGTAGTGCTGCTCCCAAAAAAAACATACCTTTATCGACGTTATTTGGGAAAAAGGTGAAGGCCTTGTTGTAATAATACTGGCACTCAGCCGTTGCTCCCGGCCAGCCAATGATTCCTTGCTTGTCTGGATGGCTGTAAAAATGATTGACGTTTTTCCAACCTCGATCAGCCCAGTATATCCCTTTTGTCAGCGTTGAGTGATGAGCTGAAAACAATCTGACGACATCCTCTTTTCCATCATTCCTCAAAACAATATAGGCCTGCTCCAAACAATGAACATGGGTTACGCCAGGAGAGTCGAGAAAATATTGTAAGGGACCCGCTGAAGCAAGAAGTAGCTTTGTCACCTTACCGAGTGTCTGACCAATAATCCTCTCATACATATCCAAGTCAACACCTCTCCTTTGTTCTTGGTTTAATTTTAAACCATGACTGTAAAGGAGGTATTATTCTGATGTTAAGAAACTACTAAGTTATGTTAAATTTGAGTTAATTATTAAGGAATTGTTTATGTATCTACTCAGTCATAGATAGACAGAAATTACAAAATATGACTCACTAATAGAATTAATTACTTTTTTTATATACCAAGAGGATATATTTAACATCTAATTAACATTCAGTTAATTAGATGTTTACAAATAGCTATTATTATGTAGTAAGGATATACAAATATACATTGAAATAGACTCGAAATTAGGTGCCATCTTTTTGTCAAAAAAGGGGGTTTTGTATGTTTAAGTCGGTAGATATGAGCCAACAAAAGCTATACCGTCTACTTAGGGACGAGAAAACGATCTGGGTGTTATATCTTGATATTGTTAAATTTCAAGAGGTGGAATTTCGATACGGTTACAAAATCTGCAGACAAATCCTAGACGAGATTGAGCGTGAAATTAATCATACGATCAAACAGCAACGCAATCTCTACCTTTTTTCTCATTTCGAAAGCAGGGGCGGGGACGACTTCGTTGTTTATTTTGTTCCGGGAAAAAATACATGTTGGAACATTACGGGAATCATCGAACAATGGGTTCTCCCTTTAGAAGAACGCTTTAACCATAGAATTAGGAAACTCGTTAGCGAGAAAATAAGCCTTCGTTCCGGACTTGCTCAGTGTATCAACGAAGTCGGTCGAGGCCCCGATTATTTACTGTATGCGGCAGTGAAAGAGGCCTTCCTCCTCAACAAATCCGAACCGGATCCCCATTTTTTTGCTCGTCGCGAAGAGATTTCCCTCCTAATCGAAGAACCCGACACATACTTGAAAGCCGCTTTTCAACCAATCATTGAAACCCGAAGCGGTGAGGTGTTTGGTTTTGAAGCGTTAGCCCGTATGCCAGGATCCACTTGTTTTAACAATATTGCAGACCTCTTCCCCTTTGCTGAAAAGATAGGTCATCTCTATCCAATCGAAACTCTTTGTCGACGCCAAGCAATCATTTCCTTCCCTACTGTTGCCCAAGGCAAAGAAATGCTCTTTCTCAACATTAACCCCCAGGTTCTTAGCGACCCCGAATTTGCCTCCGGACATACTAGAAAATTTCTTAATGAAAAAGGGTTGGCCCCTTCCGACGTTGTGCTAGAAATTACCGAACGAAGTGCCATAGAGGATTTTTCCGCGTTCCGGGACGCTTTAGATCATTATCGTAATCAGGGTTACCTGATTGCTTTAGATGACGTTGGGGCCGGCTACTCCTCTTTACAGTCCGTAGCAGAGCTACATCCGGACTTTCTCAAAGTTGATCGATCCCTGATAGCGGGAGTTAATGCTGATCCAATTAAATGGGCCTTATTAGAGACATTTGTTACTTTTTCCAAGCGTATAGGATGCCGAATAATTGCTGAAGGTGTAGAAACGGAAGAAGAGATGCGCACCGTAGTTCAATTAGGGGTCGATTACATTCAGGGATTTTTTGTTGCAAAGCCCACCTTTATGAGAATGAACATTAATCCTGCCGTTATGGAAATTCTGGGCCTAACCCGACGTCTAAAAGGCCATGATCAAAACCCGATTATTTCTATGATTGAACCCTTGCCTCTCTTTAATACTCACACCCAGGTCAATACCGTCGAAACTTACTTCCGAGAGCACCCAAATCAATATCTAGTGGGTATTACCGATGACTCTCGTTTAGTCGGTGTGGTTCAGCGCGATCGACTTTTTGCCGCATTAGGTACTCGCTATGGTGTCCCTCTTTTTTCAGAACGTACAGTTCCCCTTATTATGGACAGAAATCCACTAGTAGTGGAAGATACCACTCCTTTGGAAGTGATGTCAAGCATAGCAATGCAACGGCCAGATGCTCAATTGTATGACGGCATCATTGTGGCTAACCAACAGATGCCGATTGGCCTAGTGTCCGTGGCAAAACTTATGAAAGCAATGACCGAGAGACAAATCCAAATTGCTCGGGGGGCCAACCCTTTGACAGGATTGCCAGGCAACCTAAGCATTGAGCTCGAGATTCGGCAGCGCCTTGAACAGGCCTTGACCTTTGGACTTATTTATGTTGATCTTAACAAATTTAAAATTTACAACGATTTATACGGTTTCCAGCAAGGAGACATGGTCATCAAGATGTTAAGTGAGATTTTACAGAATGAGGCCTCTAAAACGACTGAGGAAACCTTCGTCGGCCACATCGGTGGTGATGATTTTATTTTGATTTCCTCTATGTCCGACCTAGAAAATTTAGCAGTTCCTATTCTTGATCGATTTAAGGAGTCATGCAAACTATTACCCGGAGCGGAAAACCTTAGCGTTGCCCTTGCTGGCTTCATGATCGACTCCACTGAACAAGAATGGACCCCCTTACTTGTCTCCGAACGGGCTGCCCAAATCAAGAAAGAAGTTAAGGCAATAGGAGGCAACTCTTTTTTACTACGCTAGGAAGAATTATAATAATCTATCGATTCTCAGGATCAGCCGCTAAATTAAGAATTGCTTGGGCGTAGACTTTAGTCGTTAAAAGGAGATTATCGATGGAAATATATTCATCAGGACAATGAATCACTTCAGGTTCACCTGGGAAAAGGGGACCAAAGGCTACCCCTTGAGGGAGCGCTTTAGCATAGGTTCCACCACCAATGGCAAAGGCAAAGGGTTCGAGACCCGTTACATCCGCATATGCTTTGAGCAAGGATTGAACCAAAGCACTCTCTTTGGGAACATGATGTGCTTCTTGGTGGGTTAAAACTTTGATGATTAAATGCTCATTTTCAGCGATTTTGGCAATCGGAAGAAAAACGTCGTCCCGCTTAAAAGTAACTGGATAACGGATATCGATGACATAACGCGTCTCGTCTGATGTTAATTCAAAAATGCCTAGATTGAGGGATAATTTGCCAGAGGGTTCATCACTCAGAGTAATACCAAAACCCTCTCCTGTAAAGCCTGTGCCAGGGTATTTCAAGACATTATCTAGAGAGCGATTTTCTTCTGAGTTTAGTGGTAATGTCTTAAGAAACTGCAAGGCATAAACAACGGCATTCTTCCCATTTTGCGGTAGACTACCATGGGCTCCGACTCCTTTAAAGGAAAGTTTAATCTCCTGATCCGTTGCTTGACTATCGATTATTCCACTAACCCCTTCAGGAAATGAAAAACTTTTCAGCAATTTTTCAACCACTTCACTTGATATTTCCTTTAAGGTTACTTCACAAAGATCTGGAACAACATTAGCCCGTTCCCCACCTTGTACGCGTACTAAATGAGGAAAAGAAGTTGGATGAGATTGAATTAATTCCAGATGCAGAATTCCTTTTTCGGCATGAATTAAAGGGAATTCTGCATCTGGTGCAAATCCTATTTGGGGTACCTCTTCCTTCTTAAGATAATAATCCATATCCGCCCAGCCAGACTCCTCATCCGTACCTAGGATCAAACGAACTCTCATGTTTAAAGGAATTCCAGCATCTTTTATAGCTTTCATGGCGAAAAGGGCTGCCAGAGTTGGTCCTTTATCATCTAAGGCACCTCGACCATATAGTTTCCCATCGTTAATGCTCGCACTATAGGGGGGGGCAGACCATCCATCCCCTTCTGGAACAACATCAAGATGACCTAAAATCCCCAAAAGGTCCCCCTTGCCCATTTCAATATGACCAGCGTACCCGTCAACGTTTTTGACAGTAAAGCCGAATTTTTCTCCTAAGTCAAGGGTCCATTCTAACGCCTCTTGAATTCCAGGCCCGAATGGAGCACCGGTCGCAGCATGCTCGACATCTTTAACACTCTTAATCCGAATACAGGTCTGTACGGCAGAGATCAAGTCCTCTTTAATTAAATCAATAGTTTGGTTCAGACGCATCGTTTATTCCTCCATGATTTCTTATTCACTTTCAAGTCGCCACTTCTTACTAATGAGTGTTGTATGTTCAGCTTTAGCTGAACATACAACACTCACAACTCATCCTAGGTTACCCCGATTTAAGACAATGTAGCATAAGATCAAAGTTCGAGATTGGAAACTTAAGGGTTACTGAGATAAGGGCGAAAACTTGATATTGATCGTTGTCCCCTTAGTAACAACTTTTCCTGCTTGTGGTGATTGTTGTTGGGCTAAGCCGCTCCCAGTAAAATTAAAATGAAGCTCTGACTTTGCTAATGTTTCTCCAACCTGGCGCATTGTCATACCTAATAACTCTGGAATTATAACCTCCCCCTCGATAGGCGTTCGTTCTGGGATTACGGGTTGGGGTGTGGGTCTAACTGCAGAATCACTGGGTGAGATGGTAACAGTACTCTGTGTATCATTTGCTACGGGTAAACCATAATACTGTAAAGCTCCCTCAATAATCCCTTTTGCTCTAGGTCCTGCTAAGGTTCCCCCTTGATGTCCCTCTTCCGTTCTTGGGGTATCAATGATAATTAAGACTGCAATTTTAGGATCTTCTGCTGGGGCATAGGCTGCAAATGTTGCAATATAATCTGTGCTAGAATATTCCCCTGTTTTTGGATCTACTTTCTGAGCGGTTCCTGTTTTACCCGCTACATTGACACCAGGAATTTTGGCCAGTTGGCCAGTTCCATCATTAACGACTTCTTGGAGGATCTGTGTGATTTGTAAAGCCGTCGATTTCGAGATTACCTGGCGTACGGGATAAGGTTTTTGTTGTTTAAGGAGTTGTCCATCGGGATTCGTGATTTTGTCAACAACATAGGGGCGGTAGAGAGTACCCCCATTGGCAACTGCAGAAATTGCAGACAGTAATTGGATCGGCGTGACTGAATTGGCTTGTCCAAAGGACATCGTGGCAATGTCGATTTCTAGAATCTTAGCTTGTGGAAGGAGTAACCCCGTTTCTTCTCCGGAAATATCGACCCCTGTTTTGGATCCGAAACCAAAGGCTTTTAGATACGTATTAAACTTCTCTTTACCCAACTTCCTTCCAACCTGAGCGAGTACAACATTCGATGACAGTTTCATCCCTTCCGAAAACGTGATGTTACCGTGTGGTTTCTGATCTGAGTCCCAGTTTGTGATTCGTCGAGGGGGAATGTTCAGGTAGCCCGGATCCTCAAAGGTTTCGTTCAGATTGATAATTCCTTCTTCCAAAGCAGCTGCTCCAGTAATAATTTTAAACGTTGATCCTGGCTCGTAGGACATACTGATCGCTAAGTTTCGGCGGACTTCTGGTGTCACTTTATTATAATCCGTTGGATCAAAGGATGGGCGAGATCCCATGCCTAATATACGCCCAGTCATCGGGTCCATAGCTAAAATCGTTACACTATCGGCTTTGGTTGATTGATATGCTTGATCAAGTTCTTGCTCAATAAAATATTGAATGCTTGAATCAATGGTTAAAGAAATTGAGTTTCCATGGCTTGACGGTGCGCTTTGATGGAGAGTATCTTGTATAAAACTGGCTTTAGTATCCCGCTCTTGGGATTGGAAGCCAGGTTTACCAAACAACTCCTTATCATAAAAGTATTCGACTCCTTCTACCCCATGCCCCTCACGATTTACAATCCCAAGTGTAGAAGCCGCAAACATCCCCATGGGATAGATGCGCTTTTCTTCTTCATCGTGACCCACTCCTGGGATTTTTAGAGCCATAATTTGCTCAGCTTTCTTAATATCCACCTGATGGGCTAAACTAATCCACTTCAAATCTTTATTCAGTTTATCAAGAATGGCCTTAGAATCAATTCCTAAGATAGTTCCTAGTTCGATAGAAATCTCTTCTTTTGTTCTTTTTAATTGCCCTTTACTGATCAAATCACTTAAGATTTTAGGATCTGCGTAAATTTCTTTGACTGGAATACTTTGAGCTAAGACATTGCCCTGAGCGTCATAGATAGTCCCTCTATCCGGCGGTAGACTTTGATCGGTTGTTCGACGCTCAATTCCTTTGGCCTTGAGGTCTGGCGCTTGAACAACTTGTAATAATACGAGCCGACCCAAAACAAGTAGGATCCCCAATAACAATACCACTTGAACCCATCGATCCCGAGAAAAATACTTCGTACGGTTGCTCATTTTCCAAACTGCGTCCCTTCTTTATCCACTTTGAAGACAAGCACTACTATAAAAGTGGGAGTTCTATGTTCTACTTCACTCTCCTAGCTTTATTATAGCATCTAACCACGTCGTTCCTAGTCCTATCATAAAAGAATAAATTACAAAGCTTAAGCGCCAGATGAGCAATTCTTTAGTTTAATTCAGAAAGAGAACTCACGTTTTCTTAACTAACGATGGCATTTTTAAAAGCCACCTTGCTAAGAAACCGCAAGCTCTTGACTGTATTTTGTCCCCTCAGAGTGGAATAATACATCGATTATGAAAGGTATATTTTTGAAAATTTGGAACACATAAGCCAATAGATAACACTCTTTAAATCGATCTTGTTAGTAAAATACTAATCATGGTTCCCATGAAAAGTCCACCTAAATGAGCAAAATTGTCAATCCCAGGCACGATAAATCCAAATGCAATATTCACTAATATAACAATGACAAGATTCATTCCTAAGCCAGACTTCCAGAGATTAGGCCGTTTATAACTATGATAAAGTAATGCTCCAAGCAGACCGAAAATTGCTCCTGACGCCCCTGCGGAAAGCGCAGGAGAAAATAAAAAGCTGGCAATTGACCCACCTAGACCTGCGGAAAAATAGACCAAGAAAAATTTACGATGCCCAAGAATTTCTTCCGTCAAGGACCCTAATGCCCTTAAAGCATATAAGTTAAAGAATAGGTGCATGACCCCAATATGTATAAACATACTAGTTATTAGCCGCCAAACTTCACCCTCTTGGATAAGGGTATTCACTTTGGCTCCGAAGGCAATCAGGACGCGTTGCTCTGTTGAACCTCCAGCAAGGGTCATCAGAACAAAAACAATAAGATTAACGACTAAAAAAGCGTAAGTAAAAAATGGCATAAAACGCTTCTCAGCATGGATTACTTGTTCGAAATCCAAAGGCTTACCACTGGCAAGTTGCTTAATCCAGCGGGGAATTATTGGGTCCTCCGAGGGAGGAAAGGGAAAAAGGTTCCCGTATCGAGTATCCCAGTACCAAAGCTGAAGATTGGGGAAACGGTGTTCCTTTAAAAGCGTGGAGTCGATCCCTTGGGGGCAAAGAACTAGGACATCAAATTTGGAAAAATCAGCAAATCTCTGAATCCACGGCTGAAAATCATCCGGGAGTTCGCTATAATCACCTAGGAAAAGTCCCCGCCGTAACGACACATGAGTCGCGCACACCCAATTTCTTTCTAGAGAATGAATTGCCCAGCCTGATTGAACGAGATTGTTGATGACGAGTTCCAACATATTAACACCTCAAGTCTTAAATCTCTCCTAAAACCCCGCGTAACAAACTGGGAATGCCATAATCATTTTTACCCGATCCATACCCTACGTTAAGCAAGGTCATTTCTGGAAAGCTAGATTGTTGAGCTAAGGCCCTTATCAGAGCAGCACCCGTCGGTGTAATCAATTCTCCTGTGATCCCTGATTCTTGGAATTTGAAGCCGCGTAAAAGTAAGAGGGTGGCCGGGGCGGGTAAAGGTAATGTTCCATGGGCACATTGCACAAAACCATGTGACCAGGGGAGTGTGGAGACGCGTATCATTTCAATATCTAACTGATCCAAAGCGATACAGGTCCCTACAATATCAACCAAGGAGTCGACTGCACCTACTTCATGAAAATGAACCTTCTCGATGGTTGTCCCGTGAACAAGCGCTTCAGCTTCAGCCAAAACATTGAAGACCTGAAGAGCATTTTTTCGAGCGCGTTCAAACAATGATCCACTATGGATCATTGTTTGAATGTCACCGAGATGGCGTTTATGTTTGTGTTTGTGTTGATGTTGATGTTGATGATCGCCGTGATTTTCTGGTATATCTTCTAAGACAACATCAATGTCTGTAGCTTGAATACCGTGGACTTGGCGAGAACTTACCTTAAGTCTAAATTCCGTTAATCCGATGGAGTGAAGTTGATTCACAATCTCTTTCGAATCTGCACCTAAAGCAAGCAATGATCCGAGGGCCATATCACCGCTGATTCCAGCAAATGTATCCCAATATAAAACTTTCAAGTCCTTGTTCCTCCTCAATTATCTCGATATTCGTCGTACAATAGCAGATGCTAAAGAGGCTGCCCCAAAGCCGTTGTCAATATTAACAACTCCGATTCCCGAGGCGCAGCTATTTAGCATACTGAGTAAGGCTGCCAAGCCTTGAAAGTGGGCACCATATCCTACGCTGGTCGGTACTGCGATCACAGGCTGCTCCACTAATCCACCGACTACACTGGCCAAGGCCCCTTCCATTCCTGCCACGACAATTAATACTTCTGCACGTTCCATCAGCTCACGCTGCCCAAGCAAACGGTGTATACCCGCTACACCCACGTCAAATAAAGTATCTACTTCGTGCCCCATATAGCGAGCTGTCAGATATGCCTCTTGTGCCACAGGCAAATCTGCGGTACCAGCCGTCATAATCAGAATCCTGCCCGGAATAGTCGGTTCAGCTAAAGGGCGAAGCAGAAGACAGCGCGCCAGGGGATCATAATGAGCATTCGGAAAATGGAGTAAAATCTTGTCCGCACTATTCTGTTCTAAACGAGTTGCCAAGACATTTTGAGACTTAGCACCTAAGTGCGTCAAAATGGCTATGATTTGATCGGGCTGTTTTCCCTGACAGAAAATTACCTCAGATTGTCCGGTTCGCAAGGCACGATGATGATCTAAGCGCGCAAATCCTAAATTTTCATAAGGAAGATCCTTTAATTGACGTAATGCCTCATCAGGGGAACATGCACCCTGCTGAACAGATTCGAGTAATGTCTTTAACGTCTCTTCATTCATTGTAAATCCTCCGCTTGGTTGGGGTTCAAGCTGCCTGAACGCAGACCCATCAAATCTAATGTGACATATCGAAAGCCTAGTTTTAAGAATGGGGTCGTAATATCTGCTAGTTCCTGTAACAGCTTCGTGAACTCACTAACTGGAATCTCAATCCTGGCAATATCGCCATGCACCCTTACCCTGTATTCAAGATACCCTTTCTGATGGAGAATCCCCTCAGCTTGCGCAATTCGTTGCAGAAGACTTGCTGTGATCTTATCTCCATAGGGGACTCTCGAGGCCAGACAAGCCATGGAGGGCTTGTTCCAGGTCGGTAAATTCCTACGTCGCGATAAAACCCTGATTTCAGCTTTTGATAGACCTACTTCCAGTAAAGGGCTAATAACATTTAACTCCTGAAGAGCAATCCGACCCGGGCGAAAATCTTGGGTATCTGAAGCATTTGTTCCCTCAATAATGGTAGCACATCCAAATTGTGCTCCGAAAATCCGGAAGGTCTCGAAGAGTTTCTTTTTGCAGAAATAACATCGATCCTTGGGGTTATCCCTGAACTCCTTTAGCGAGAGAATATCGGTGTCGATAACCGAAACAGGAAACTCAAAATCTCGAATAAGAGCCAAAGCTTCTTTTTCTTCCTGAGCAGAAATCATCGCCCCACGCGCAAAGACGGCCTGACAGTTCTTATTCAAAACCTCTTGAGCGATTGCCAATAGATACGTTGAATCCACACCTCCGGAAAAAGCAACCAAGACGTTCTTGAGAGATTTTATACGATCAATCAGTTGTAATTCTTTTTTATGAGCTTCTTCAAGTGTTATGTCCATTATCTTAATCCATCCATCCCTTCCTACCCCTCTATTCTACCCATTCGCTAAATGACTGTAAAGCTTAGAAATTCTTAACGATTACTGTAATGCAATATAATTAAAAGAGCAGGGGGCTAATAAACCCCACTGCTCTTCTTTTTCGTTGCATAATCACTCAAAAATAATAATCAACGATCACCCGTTTTTCCAAGATACGCCAAAGCCGCCTCTAGGGTATTTCCAGTCGATATTGCCAAATGGACAGCCAATGAGACAGGTTCCGCACTCCAGGCATCCTTCGTACCCTACAGCAATACGTTTTTCCTCTTCGTCCCAATCATAAACATGGGCCGGGCAAAACCGTGTACAAGGTTTATCTTGACACTGCTTCAAGCATACATTAGGATCAACGATCTTAATGTGACATAATTTATCCGTATTAAACCGCACTAAAAAAAGTTTATCATCTAATTTCATAACAGCGCCCTCCATGCCCCATAGATATCCTTAATTAAACCGCCTTTGGAACGCTTTTCGAAGGCCATCTTGATAATTTCTTTTTGGCGCTCTTTTTTAGGTGTCCCGTCCGCTGTTAGATACATCTTGACAGCTTGAGAAAATAACTTCGGATAGACTTTCAAGAGATGAGTATTATCCTCAAAGAATTTGCCCATATGTCGATAATGGTGAAGGTCTTTAAGCACGAAGGAATCCCGCAAGCGCGTTTCGTAAACCGTCATAGCTTGATCACTAACATCCCCGGTCTTAATCGCTTGAGCAGCAACTTCTCCGGCAATCTTACCTGAGATCATGGCTAGATTCGAACCCTCTCGGTTTAAGGAATTCATCAGCATCGCCGTATCCCCTACCACAAGGACTCCCTGGCGATGGAGCCTGGGAACTTGAGTATATCCACCTTCAGGTATTAGGTGAGACAAGTATTCCTTAGT
>LADV01000348.1 GCA_000961805.1 Peptococcaceae bacterium BRH_c23
TTAGTGAATTGAAGGCAGATGTTAGTGAATTGAAGGCAGATGTTAGTGAATTGAAGGCAGACGTTAGTGAATTAAGAAACAGCCAAGTACGCATGGAAGCAGAATTCCATAATCAGATAACTGCTCTACATGATTTTAGGGTTGGTCAGGAAAGAGTAAATCAAGAGGTTAAGAATGAATTATTGATTTTGGGTACAAAGATGGGAGAACTTCAAATGGAGACGGCTCATCTTAGGGTAGTCAAGTAAATATAGTATTATTTATCAAAGATAAACTTTGTCCATAACAGGGCGAAGTTTTTTTGTACTTAGCAGAAAGTATAACTTACGTTACATACTGCAAGTAGGCTAATACGTGCGAAGACAGTGCTGCAAGAAGGTTTAACCCGTGCGAAGACAGTGTCTTCGTCGTCTGTAGCATAAGTGCGACTAAGGCGGCCGCCTCGTTAACTCGGCGCCAGCCAAGTCTTCTTTATTGCATTAATATATCCTTTACTGTTCACACTAAGTCGGGGAGGTGTGTTAAATGCATACATTATGGAAAGGATCGATAAGTTTCGGCTTAGTGAATGTTCCGGTCAAAATGCATGCGGCCACAGAGTCTCAAGAGTTTAAGTTTAATTATCTCCATAAAGCTTGCAATCGCCGGATTCGGTCGATCAAAAAATGTCCTACTTGCGATATGGAGGTTGAAACGGCTGACTTAGTTAAGGGCTATGAGTATGAAAAGGATCGCTATGTTGTTTTAAGTGAGGATGACCTTGCGGCTTTGGAACAACCCATGAGTCGATCGATTGATATTCTTGATTTTATCAATTTGTCCGAGATAGATCCAATCTATTATCAGAAATCTTATTACCTGTCTCCAGAAGAAACGGCCATGAAAGCCTATCGCTTACTTTGTCAGGCCATGGAGGAAAGTGGTAAAGTTGCTTTAGCCCGTGTTACGATGCGCTCAAAGCAGCATTTAGCTTGTTTGCGTGTTTTTGAAGAAAGCCTCGTTATGGAAACCATGCATTATCCGAAGGAAATCCGTCATATGGATGTGGTGTGGGATCGAGTGGTTCCGACGGAAACAGAATTGACCATGGCGCGTCAGTTGATTGATAATTTAGCTCGTCCGTTTGAACCGGAAAAATATCGTGATGAACTGCATGAGCAAATGGTGCAGCTGATTGAAAGCAAAGTAGCCGGAGAAACCTATCAAGTGGAAGCTCCTGTTAAGGGAGGAAAAGTGGTCGACTTGATGGAAGCTTTGCGAGCAAGTATTGCTTTAACAGAAAATCCCATCGACAAACCGAAGTCCTCGTTGACTCCACGAAAACGAACGACCCGACGTGAGAAGGAAGCCTAGGTATGACAGAACTGCCTTGCGCAAGGGTACGTGGATCAGTGTCGAGCGATGTAACACGTATTTTGTGTAGCGAGGCGGTCAATTCGCTCCAAGAAAGGGCATTTAGTCCTTTTAAGCAGGGACTGGGACCCTTTCCTAGTCGAGGGGAAACGATACGGTGGGTTGAGCCCACTGTGCTTCTTAAAACACGATTTTTAGAATGGACTGATGAAGGGAAATTGCGTCATGCCCAGATTATTGACTAAGACGAAGGATTTCTCATTAATCCTACGCTATTTTCCATGAAAGATTGAAATTCGACAAAACTCTACGCAGGAGATACGTCCTTTCGCCCCGAAATCTGGCTTAAGGAGGTGCGCGCCTTGGGAACTGAAGAAGAAAAACAAGTTCGAGCGGCATTCCGCACTATTTCAGGCATTGGAAGCCAGCATTTAAGGCGACTGATTGCTTATTTTGGTAGTGCCGTTAAAGCATGGGAGGCTTCAACTAGCCAATATCATTCAATCCTTCATCAGGACAAATGGGTTCAGGGAATTTTGAAGGCCAGGCCAATGATTGATCCAGAGCGGATTGGAGATGCTCTTAAAAAACAAGGCATTCAGATTATCACTCCGGATGAAATCGGTTATCCCAGGTTACTGGCGGAGTTAGCGGATGCTCCACCGCTTCTATATTATCGGGGACAGCTGCAGGGGAGTGCGGAAGGACTTGCCATTGTGGGTTCACGACAAGCTACTTCCTATGGCAAAGCGGTGGCTAGAGTGCTCGCCCGGGATGCTGTAGCCCGAGGGTTTGTGATAGTTAGCGGTTTAGCCCGAGGGATTGATACTGCAGCCCATCAAGGGGCGCTGGACAATGGCGGGGTCACTTGGGCATTCCTGGGCTGTGGTTTAGATAGAATTTATCCTTTAGAAAATAGAAAATTGGCGGAGGGGATTTCGGAGAAGGGTGCCTTGATCAGTGAATTCGTGCCTGGCGCTCCACCCAATGCCGCCCATTTTCCGGCACGAAATCGCTTAATTAGTGGATGTTCTCGCGGAGTGGTGGTCGTAGAGGCCGCAGAGAGAAGCGGAGCTTTGATTACGGTCGATTTCGCGTTAGATCAAGGGCGAGAAGTATTTGCAGTCCCAGGGCCTATTTTTAGTGAGGTGAGTCGAGGCCCTCATCATTTACTACGCCAAGGGGCAAAAATTGTGGAAGGAATTGAAGACATTTGCCATGAACTGCCTTTAGGGTCCCAATATGTTGGCCAAATATCGCCGACGAAAGAACCTTTGCCCAAAGAAGTTATATCTACGGTTAATGAACATCAGTTGATTCTAGAGCAATTAAGTGACGTTCCTCTGCATATTGACCAAATAACAATTCATTCAGCCCTCCCTGTTTCAAGTATTTCATTGGCCTTATTGGAGCTGCAATTAGGCGGAAAAGTCATACAATTACCGGGACAACATTATGTATTAGCACGAGAGTGCTAGACATACTATGAAAAAGGCGTTAATATAGGGCTTAGTTTTACCAAATGTTAAACTAAGGACTTAGAACAGACCCATTTGGATATAAGTGTAGTATGTGAAGTGAAAAATTCACGATAACCTAAAGAGCAGGAACAAACAAAAGGTCCTTAACGTTTGTTTTGTTTGCAAAGAATTTAAGTTCGAACTTCGCGTATCGCGTAATCGGACCTCTAGAAAAAGGTTATTTATGTGTTTTTTAAGTATATATTGAGGTGAAATAATGTCAAAGACGCTTGTGATTGTAGAGTCCCCAGCCAAGGCAAAGTCAATCAGCAAATTTTTAGGAAGCCGTTATACGGTTAAAGCTTCAATGGGACATTTGCGGGATTTACCGAAGAGTCAATTGGGTGTGGATATAGAACATGATTTCGAACCCAAATATATTGCGATTCGTGGTCGAGGAGATTTGATCAAGGAGTTGCGTGCTGCGGCTAAAGGGGCAGATAAGGTGTTCTTAGCTTCTGACCCTGATCGTGAGGGGGAAGCGATTGCCTGGCATCTTTCGCATTTATTGGGACTTAACCAAGGGGATAAAAACCGAATCGAATTTCACGAGATTACCAAACAAGCGATCCAGGCGGCCGTTAAGCATCCACGGCAGATAGACCAAGCCCGGGTGGATGCACAACAGGCCCGGAGGGTATTAGATCGATTGGTAGGTTATCAATTAAGTCCGTTGCTCTGGCGCAAAATCAAAAAAGGGTTAAGCGCTGGAAGGGTCCAATCTGTAGCAGTTCGGTTAGTAGATGATCGAGAAGAGGAGATACAGGCGTTTGTCTCGGAAGAGTATTGGAGTCTAACGGCTAATCTTAAATCTGCAGGAGGAAAGTTCTTAGCTAAGCTCGTTAAAAAGTCAGGCAAAAAAATAGCCATCACCTCTAAAGCAGAAATGGAAAGCGTGCTTTCCGAGTTAAAGGGAAAAGATTTTCAAGTAGCCGAGGTTCGGACTAAAGAAAAGAAAAAACAACCGTCACCTCCCTTTATTACGAGTAGTCTTCAACAGGAAGCGCATCGCAAGTTGAGTTTTTCTCCGAAACGGACCATGATGTTGGCTCAGCAACTATACGAGGGGCTGGACCTTGGTAAAGAGGGAACGGTGGGTCTGATCACCTATATGCGTACGGATTCCGTCAAGATCGCGGAAACGGCTCAAGCTGAGGCCAAAGGATGGATTCTTTCACATTATGGGGACGAGTATTATCCTCCTGAACCGCGCCGGTTCACTAATAAGGGGAGGGCTCAGGAAGCGCATGAAGCCATCCGACCGACCTCAGCTTTGCGTACTCCTGATATGCTGAAGGGGATTTTATCACGAGACCAATTACGCTTGTACCGCTTGATCTGGGAGCGCTTTATTGCGAGTCAGATGAGTGTAGCTATTACGGATACCTTGACAGTCGAGAGCTTAGTAGAGGATTATTTATTTCGGGCCAATGCTACTACAATCCGATTTCCAGGCTTTTTAGCGGTTTATGAAGAAGGTAAAGATGCTGGCGAGACAGCGGATGACGAACAAAACTCACTAACACTTTCTGTCTCTCCTGGAGAAAAGCTATCCCTAATCGAACTTCAAGAGAAGCAACATTTTACAGAACCACCCCCACGTTATACAGAAGCATCTCTTGTTCGCAAGATGGAAGAGGAAGGAATCGGCAGGCCGAGCACGTATGCACCGACCATCGAAACCATTCAAACACGTGGGTATGTGGTTAAAGAAGAGAAACAGCTTCTGCCTACCGAGCTGGGAGACATAGTCATAACCCTACTCAAGGAACATTTTCCGGATATCTTGAATCTGGAGTTCACTGCTAATTTAGAAGCAAAGCTCGACCGAATTGAAGAAGGAAATACTCCTTGGAAGTCTGTGGTTGAAGATTATTATGGGCCCTTTTCCGTGACCTTAGCTGAGGCTGATGAGAAAATCGGCAAGGTAAAAATTGAGGATCAAGTTTCCGAAGAACTTTGTGAGAGCTGCGGACGGAATATGGTCATTAAAATGGGGCGTTACGGCAAATTTTTAGCTTGTCCGGGTTTTCCGGACTGTCGAAACACGAAGCCGCTCTTTGAAGAAGTGGGTGCAAACTGTCCCACTTGCTCTAAACCCTTGGTAGTTCGTCGCTCCAAGAAGGGGCGGAAGTTTTTTGGGTGTCTCGGTTACCCAGAGTGCGATTTTGTTTCCTGGGAAATGCCAGCCCCGGATCCTTGTCCTGAGTGCCAGCAATTGATGGTGATTAAATCGACCAAACGCCAGAAGAAACATGTCTGCACAAATCGAGAATGTCGCTTTACAAAAGTAATCGAAGAAGAAGCTTAATAAAGGTCTAGTTAAGAAGTAACGTTTCTCAGGCGTTTATTGGGATAAGGAGCGAGTCGTTCATGCAACAAATTACGGTCATCGGAGCAGGTCTTGCGGGGTCGGAGGCTGCCTGGCAACTTGCCGAGCGTGGGATCATGGTCAATTTATATGAGATGCGTCCGACAAAAACTACCCCCGCCCATCAAACAGATCGATTTGCAGAACTCGTCTGTAGCAACTCGCTGCGGGGGGCGGGTATAGAGAATGCCGTTGGGTTATTAAAAGAAGAGATGCGCCGTTTGGGGTCCTTGATCATGGAGGCGGCTGATCATAACGCGGTTCCCGCAGGCGGTGCTTTAGCTGTCGATCGGGAACTGTTTTCAAGTGAAATCACAAAACGATTGGAACAGCATCCCAACCTACGTGTGCACCGAGAAGAAGTTCATTCTCTTCCAGTGGGGATGACGATCGTGGCAAGTGGTCCCTTGACCTCTGACGATTTAGCGCACGATATTCTGAAGGCAACTGGGGAGCAAGCCTTGTCTTTTTACGACGCGGCTGCGCCCATTGTAACTCTTGAATCCATTGATTTAGAGAAGGCTTTTTGGGCATCCCGTTATGACAAAGGGGATGCCGATTATTTAAACTGTCCCATGACGAGGGAAGAATATGAAGCTTTTTACAAGGCGTTGCTAGAGGCTGAGATGGCCGAAGTCCAAGGCTTTGAACAAGGAAGGGTTTTTGAAGGCTGTCTGCCGGTTGAAGTGATGGCCAAACGTGGCATTCAGACTCTGACCTTTGGTCCCTTAAAACCCGTTGGCTTAATCGACCCTCGCACAGGGAAAAAATCTCATGCTGTGGTACAACTGCGCAAGGAAAATCAAGCCGGAACTCTCTTTAATCTGGTGGGTTTTCAAACCCATTTAAAATGGGGGGAACAGAAACGCGTTTTTTCGTTAATTCCCGGGTTGGAAAAAGCTGAGTTTGTGCGCTATGGCGTGATGCACCGCAATACATTTCTTAATGCGCCGAAAGTGCTTAAGGCAGATTTCAGTCTCAGGCTGAAACCAGAGCTTTTTTTTGCTGGTCAAATGACAGGCGTCGAAGGGTATGTAGAGTCTGCTGCCAGCGGGCTTCTGGCAGGTTTGAACGCGTGGCGACGTCTTAATCAGCTGGATACACTGGTTTTTCCTCCGGAAAGCTCACTGGGAGCACTAGCCCGCCATTTAGAAGGCGCACCTAGTCAAAGCTTTCAACCGATGAATATTAACTTTGGCTTGCTTCCCCCTTTGAGCGAGCGAATCAGGGACAAGCGCCAAAAAAATGCCAGAATCTCCGAACGGGCCTTAGCAGCATTAGCTGAATTTTGTGCACGAGAGGATTTGGGGAGGTAAGCAAGTGCTGGTGGATGAAGCCTTAGGTTTATTTGCAGGGTATCAATATTCCCAAAATCGGTCAGAGCACACAGTAGTTGCTTATCAAACTGATCTGGGTCAGTTTTTTCGGTTTGCTGCCCAGGAACAAGGTCTCGAACCTGAACTAGTCACGGTTGAGAGTATCGATGTTTATATTGTACGTAGCTTTCTAGGAGTTTTAGCAGAACACGGGCTGGCGAGAAAAAGCATGGCCCGTAAGCTTGCCTCGTTACGGTCGTTTTTTAAGTTCTTATGCCGTCAGGAATTACTAAAAATAAATCCGGTGCAGCGGGTGGCGAGTCCGAAATTAGGGCGCAAACTCCCGCATTTTCTTTATCTAGACCAAGTTGAGGGCTTACTACGTGCTCCGGATTGCTCAAAGTTACTGGGTTGTCGAGATCGAGTCATCTTAGAATTACTCTATGGATCCGGATTAAGAGTCAGTGAATTAATCGGCTTAAATCGAGAGAACCTTGATTTAGAGAGTGGGCTAATTCGCGTTCTTGGCAAGGGTAGTAAGGAGCGAATTGTTCCAGTGACCAACTATGCTAGCCAGGCAATTGAAGGGTATTTAGGAATGCGGACAGATCAACAGCGCTCACTTTTACTTAATTACCAGGGATCCCGTTTATCGGATAGATCAGTTCGCCGAATTTTGGACAAACTAGTCGCAAAGGTCAGCCTAGAACAACACGTGAATCCTCATATGCTGCGTCATTCTTTTGCCACCCATCTGTTGGATGGCGGTGCTGATCTAAGAAGTGTTCAAGAGTTGCTGGGACATCAGAAACTATCCTCAACCCAAATCTACACGCATCTAACTCGTGAACGACTTAAAGAAGTCTTCACTCGCGCCCATCCCCGTGCAAAAGAACGAAATAAGCCCAAGACACTATAAATTTTCACAAAAAAATGCAAATTAACTACAATTCACTTGACACGCCTAAAGTGCCCTAGTAAACTTTATTTAAGGGGGTTTGATTTATGTTTCATGCAACGACCATCGTCGCAGTGAAAAAAGGGGAGCAGGTATCTATCGCGGGTGACGGTCAAGTAACCTTTGGCCAGGCTACCGTTATGAAACATAAGGCCCGTAAGGTCCGCCGCTTGTATAACGGAAAGGTCATTACAGGGTTTGCGGGTTCCGTAGCGGATGCGTTTACGCTGTTTGATAAGTTTGAACAAAAACTTGAAGCGTATCATGGGAATCTCCAGCGTGCGGCTGTTGAGCTAGTAAAGGAATGGCGAACAGACAAAATGCTGAGAAATCTGGAAGCACTACTTATCGTGGCAGATACCCAAAATCTTTTAATTGTATCTGGCTCGGGTGAAGTGATTGAACCAGATGATGGAATCGCCGCCATCGGATCTGGAGGGAACTATGCTTTAGCGGCTGCTCGCGCTTTAGCAAGGCATTCTGATTTGTCGACTTCGGAAATTGTTCGAGAAGCAATGCTTATAGCCGCTTCAATTTGTGTCTATACTAATGAGGAAATTACTGTGGAAGAGTTATAGGAGGTGAGACTATGGACCGATTGACTCCCCGTGAAATCGTTCGTGAATTAGACCAACACATTATCGGCCAAAATGCGGCGAAACGAGCTGTTGCGGTTGCTTTAAGGAATCGTTATCGACGCTCTTGTCTTCCGGAAGAATTGCAAGAAGAAGTAATCCCCAAGAACATTTTAATGATTGGTCCCACTGGCGTTGGCAAGACTGAGATTGCCCGCCGCTTGGCGAAGCTTGTGCGCGCCCCCTTCATTAAGATTGAAGCCACGAAGTTTACGGAAGTAGGTTATGTTGGTCGGGATGTGGAAGCCATAATTCGAGACTTAGTCGAAATCTCCTTGCGTATGGTGAAGGCGGAGCGAACAGAACAAGTCCAGACTCAGGCGGCAGTCAATGCCGAGAAACGTTTGCTTGAACTGTTAGTTCCAGAAAAACGCTCAGAGAGTACATCAAGTAATCCCTTCCAGATGTTATTCGGCCAGTCATCAAATGAGGAAAAAGAACCGGAAGTCACGCCTGAAATTGAAAAAGAACGCAAGCTAGTTAGAGATCGTTTGCAACGAGGAGATTTAGAGAAAAAGGTTATTGATATTTCAGTTGAAGAGAGTATGCCACTTTCCGATATGCTGGGCAATAATAACATGATGGAAATGGGCTTGAATATTCAAGAGATGATGTCCGGAATGCTCCCGAAGCGGCACAAAAAGAGAAAAGTGACCGTCCGAGATGCCCGAAAGATTCTGATTCAGGAAGAAGCTCAAAACTTGATTGATCATGACGAAGCAGTACAGGATGCGATTCGCAGAACAGAGCAAGAGGGAATTGTGTTCTTGGACGAAATCGATAAAATTGCTGGGCGCGAAGGCGCGGGTGGTGCGGACGTTTCAAGAGGTGGGGTTCAACGTGATATCCTCCCAATTGTGGAAGGGTCCACTGTGGTAACCAAGTATGGTCCGGTCAAAACTGATCATATCCTTTTCATTGCAGCAGGCGCTTTTCATGTCAGCAAACCCTCTGACCTCATTCCTGAACTGCAAGGGAGATTTCCGATCCGTGTTGAACTCGAATCCTTAAGTGTGGCAGATTTCAAACGTATTCTTACGGAAACCCAATCATCGCTCATTAAACAATACAGTGCTTTATTGGGGACAGAAGGAATAGTAGTCGATTTTACAGAGAATGCTATTGATGAATTGGCAGAAGTTGCCTTCAAAGTGAATTCGACCACAGAAAATATTGGGGCACGCAGACTTCATACGATTGTCGAAAAAGTACTCGAGGAACTATCCTTCGAAGCATCTGAGCTGCCTGACGATTATACGGTGACGATTAATCGAGAATATGTTGAGCACCGTTTGGGTGATGTGGTTCGAAATCAAGATTTAGCGCGCTATATTCTATAAAAATAAGTTAACATACTTCATGGGAAGTAATTTAAGGAGGATTTAGACCTTATGGAAACAACTTTATTAAACAAAACCAGGACCATTAATAAGTTAATACAACGTGCTGCAGGGAATCCGGTTGATTTTGAGGAAATGGCTAAAGTTCTTGGGCAGGCCGTGATTGCCAACTGTTATATTGTTGGACGTCGGGGGAAAATTTTAGGGTACAGTTTCATGGAAGGGTTTGCCTGTGGGGTTATGGAAGATATTGTAATTCATACTGAGCGCTTTCCTGAAAGCTATAACGAAGGTCTTATGAAAATTAGTTCGACGATTACGAATACGACGCAAGTTGCCAATGGCTGTGTATTTAATAGTAATGAACCCTGTGGTTTCACGAATAAACTGACGACTATTGTGCCAATTTTAGGAGGCGGAGAACGAGTTGGGACCCTCGTACTCGCCAAATATGATGTGGAATTTAATGAACACGATCTTGTACTAGCCGAATACGGTGCAACTGTGGTAGGAATGGAAATTTTACGAGTTAAAGCAGAACGTGCAGAAGAAGAAGCCCGTAAAAAAGCGGCCGTTCAAATCGCGGTGGGAACCCTATCCTATTCAGAACTTGAGGCAGTGGAGCACATCTTTGCTGAATTAGGTGGCGGAGAAGGACTATTGGTTGCTAGTAAAATTGCGGATCGAGTTGGGATTACTCGTTCGGTCATTGTCAATGCGCTGCGCAAATTTGAATCTGCTGGTGTAATTGAATCAAAGTCCTTGGGCATGAAAGGAACTTACATCCGAGTGCTTAACGATTATCTGCTGGATGAACTGGAAAAGCAAACTAAACACACCAAGTAGACGGCTTAGCAGGAGGATGATTTCATGGATGAACATGATTACGTTTACCTAATGAGACCGCTTGTGGTACCAGGGCTCGTGTTTCTGATTGTTTATCCCCTTGTTATTGGGAGTGTGCATGTCTTCAGTAAGCTACCCATCATCGAACTAAGGGTACTAATAGGAATCTATATCATTGCAGGGCTTGGCATCTTAGCACTGTGGGTCATTGGGAAGAGTAAACGAGTGAAAATTACTGATGAGCAAATTATTTTTCACTCGCTACTCGGAGAACGGGTCCTCGATCCGCGAGATATTAGACGAGTTGCCTTTTATTTCGATCAAAAAGGGCAGGAAATAGCTCAAATTCGCACGAACAATGCCTTATTTTACGTAAGTGAATTCTATTTCCCCTTTCCCGAATTAATGAGCGACTTAGAGCATTTTATTCTGCACTACGATATACGGTCTAACCTTTCGAGAAATGCTGTGTGATAAAACTGAATACTGTAAATTATGCCTAATCATTGCAAAGCTCTTGAGAATATGCTAATCTATTTGCAGTGTGACTTAATGACACACGCAGTGGGATTAAGACGCTAGTTCCTTGTCGGGAGGCAAGGTGCGTTTTGAGATGAACCTGTGGTGGAAAAAAACAAAAAAAGAAAGTTGGTTTAACATGGCTGTCATTTCTATGAAACAATTACTGGAAGCAGGTGTCCACTTTGGACATCAAACACGTCGCTGGAATCCCAAAATGGCGCGCTATATTTTCACGGAGCGCAATGGAATCTACATTATCGATCTACAAAAGACGGTTAAAAAAGTAGATGAAGCCTTTAACTTTGTCCGCAACCTTGCTACTGAGGGCGGTACCATGCTGTTTGTGGGTACCAAAAAACAAGCGCAGGAATCGGTCAAAGATGAAGCCATCCGTTGTGGCATGTACTTTGTCAATGAACGCTGGCTTGGAGGTATGTTGACAAACTTCCAAACGATTCAAAAGCGAGTAGATCGTTTGCGTGTTTTAGAGCGTATGGAGGCTGAAGGCGTATTTGAAGTTCTTACTAAAAAAGAAGTTTCTGCACTTCGCCATGAAATGGAAAAATTAGAGCGCTTCTTGGGTGGCATAAAGAACATGAAAAAGCTTCCAGATGCTTTATTCATTGTTGACCCACGTAAAGAGAGAATTGCCGTTGCAGAAGCACGCCGTTTAAAGATTCCTATTGTGGCAATTGTTGATACGAACTGTGATCCAGATGAAATTGATGTAGTCATTCCAGCTAATGATGATGCAATCCGTGCCGTCAAGTTACTGACTGCGAAGATGGCAGATGCGATCATTGAAGGGCAACATGTTATTGAAGATGAGGCCGAAGAAGCTGGAGACGTTGTCGAAGTGTAAGCGAAGTACGATGCGCGAGGTTCGAAATTCGAACCTCGCACGTTGCGTATCGCATACTATAGATCTCTAAAATGCATACTTATAATGATTGAACTGTATTAGTCATACATCACATATTGATATCGCGCGTCAACCTCGAATTTTCATCGCGTATCAACATCGAAATTGGAGGGTTTACTTATGGCAGAGGTAACTGCAGCTCTAGTTAAAGAGCTTAGGGAACGTACTGGAGCAGGCATGATGGATTGTAAAAAGGCACTTATAGAGTGTAATTGTGAGCTTGAAAAGGCTTGTGATTATCTCCGTGAAAAAGGACTAGCAGCCGCCGCTAAAAAAGGTGGTCGTATTGCAGCTGAAGGAACGATTGAGTCCTATATCCATGGTGGTGGACGAATCGGTGTACTTATTGAAGTCAACTGTGAAACAGACTTTGTTGCTCGCGGGGATGAATTTAAAGCGTTAGTACGAGATATGGGATTGCATATCGCAGCTGCCAATCCGCAATATCTTAATAAAGAAGATGTTCCAGCCGATGTACTCCAACATGAAAGAGATATTCTTAAAGCGCAAGCTCTCAATGAAGGCAAGCCGGAAAAGATTATTGAAAAAATGGTGGAAGGCCGGATCGAAAAGTTTTATAAAGAAGTATGTTTAATGGAACAAGCTTTTGTCAAAGATCCTGATAAGAGTGTGCGGGATTTGGTTCTTGATAAAGTAGCTAAAATCGGGGAACGTATTGTTATTCGTCGCTTTACTCGTTATGAATTAGGTGCAGGTATTGAAAAGAGACAGGATGATTTTGCGGCAGACGTTATGAAAGAATTAAATCGCTAAAACCTAGACAATCTATCAAGAGAACACCCCGGTGTTCTCTTTTTCGCACTAAACAGAAAGTATAACTTCGTTGCATACTGCAAGAAGGGTAATACGTGCGAAGACAGTGTCTTCGTCTGGAGTATAAGTGCAACTAAGGCGACGACACAGGACGTGTCTAGTGTCGAATGCGCCATGGATGGCATAGCATTCGACCGGCCGCCTTCGCCAAGGGTCCCTTCTCGCCATCACGGCACCTTGCCATCCATGGCGGCGCTCTAATCTCGAACGTCCTGTTCGAGTCGTGGCCAGCGCTGCAAGAAGGTTAATACGTGCGAAGACAGTGTCTGCAAGAAGACTAATACGTGCGAAGACAGTGTCTGCAAGAAGACTAATACGTGCGAAGACAGTGTCTGCAAGAAGGGCTAATACGTGCGAAGACAGTGTCTTCGTGTGTGTGTGTGTGGGTGCAGCCAAGTTTTCTTTAAATTGAGAGGATTTCTCTCTCTAAACGTAGAATTAGATTGATGGAGGTTAATCCATGGAAAAATCACAGTATAGTCGGGTTGTCCTAAAGATCAGTGGGGAAGCGCTTGCAGGTACACAAGGTTTTGGACTCCAACATGATATGCTTGTTACCGTTGCAGAGCAGGTGGCAGAAATTCGCGGGATGGGTGTTGAAGTTTGCTTAGTTGTAGGGGGTGGGAATTTATGGCGGGGCATTGCGGGTAGCGCCCAAGGCATGGACCGTGCAACAGCCGATTACATGGGGATGTTGGCAACCGTAATGAATGCCCTGGCTTTGCAAGATGCCTTAGAAAAGGCTGGATCCGTTACTCGTGTCTTATCGGCTATTGAAATGCGCCAAGTTGCTGAACCCTATATTCGCCGTCGAGCCATTCGGCACATGGAAAAAGGGCGTGTTGTGATTTTTGCTGCCGGAACAGGTAATCCATACTTTTCGACGGATACAACGGCTGCCTTGAGGGCGGCTGAAATCGAAGCAGACGTTATATTGATGGCGAAAAGGGTGGATGGGGTTTACGATTCTGATCCGTTCCTCAATCCTGAAGCTAAAAAGTTTGAACGCTTAAGCTACTTGGATGTTCTAAGTCGAGGACTTGGGGTTATGGATTCCACTGCGACCTCACTGTGCATGGACAATAATATTCCTGTCATTGTTTTTGACCTAACCAAAAAAGGTAATATTCGCCGTGTTATCATGGGTGATGCGATTGGAACATATGTTGGGAGGGATAGTTAATGATTTCCGAAATCATAAAAGATGCGGATGAGCGGATGCATAAAGGGATTGATGCCTTACGTAAAGAGTACGCTACGATTCGCGCAGGACGAGCAAATCCGAGTGTTTTAGACAAAGTGATGGTTGAATACTATGGAGCTCCTACTCCGATTAACCAGCTGGCGAATATTTCTGCACCAGAGGCCAGAATGCTAGTGATTCAGGCCTGGGATAAGTCCGTGCTTCCGGCTATTGAAAAAGCAATTATGAAATCAGATCTTGGGCTTAACCCATCAAGTGATGGTATTGTGATTCGCCTGATGATTCCGCAACTCACGGCAGAGCGTCGTGCCGAGTTGGTGAAGTCTGTGAAAAAGAAGGCGGAGGAAGCTCGAGTAGCAGTGCGCAATGTGCGTCGAGATGTCAATGATCATCTTAAGAAGCTAGAGAAAGATCACGAAGCCTCCGAAGATGAGGTCAAGCGGGCCCAAGAAGATGTGCAGAAGATGACAGACAAAATGATTAAAGAAATTGAACGTGTGCTGGAAACTAAGGAAAGTGAAATTACTCAAGTATGATGATACAGACTTGGCTCGGTCGAAGTTGGAATGAGGTTCAACCTGAGATAGAAAATCTAGGGAAACCTTACGCTTTCCAAATTACACACCCTCATGGTAGAATGGAATCGTGGGGAAATTGCAGAGTTGTGCGCATCAGAGAAGTTGCTGACCGTGTGGACTTTATATTAGCACACGAAAATTTTTCGCAAAGACAATCATTGACCCCCTAACATACAAAGGGGGTCAATGTCGTGGTTCGAAGTTCGATATTCGTGATTCGAAGTATGGACCAGGAACAACAAATATCACCTATGGGAAAATGTTCGACCTAAGTAGTTCAGAGCATTTTTTAGTTCATGTTATGTAGTTCATAAACTTCGAACTACGAACCACGAACCACGAATATCGAATATCGAATATCGAATATCGAAAACGGGGGTGTAATGATGTGGCTCAAGGCTTGGAAACGAAATAAAGTAGACTCTGACGATCAGGTTGCGCTGGATCGCCTTCCTCGCCATATAGCCATTATCATGGATGGGAATGGACGATGGGCTAAGAAGCGCGGGCTTCCCCGATCAATGGGACATCGAGCAGGCGTAGAAGCCTTGCGTAAAGTCGTTAAAACCTGTTCAGAGCTGGGGATTGAAGTTCTCACAGTCTATGCGTTTTCGACGGAGAATTGGAGTAGGCCCAAAGATGAAGTGGGTATACTCATGACTTTACTGACCGAGTATTTAAGAAAAGAACTCAACGAGCTTCATCAAAACAAGGTGGTCATTCGAACCATCGGTAAAATTAAGGACCTTCCACTAGAAGCGCAGCGCGAATTAGAGCACTCAATGAAGAAAACTCGAGATAATACGGGACTCATTCTTAACTTAGCTTTAAATTATGGTGGTCGATCTGAAATTATTGATGCCGTCAAGAAGGTGAGCAGCGATGTTTTGAGTGGGAAGCAGCGTATTGAGGAAATCAATGAGGATGTCTTCAGTCAAAAACTATTTACCAAAGGATTACCAGATCCTGATTTGCTAATTCGTACCTCAGGTGAAATGAGGTTGAGCAACTTTTTACTTTGGCAATTGGCCTATACTGAAATTGTCATTATCAAAGAGCTGTGGCCTGACTTTGGAGAGAAGGCCTTGATTGAGTCCATTATAACGTATCAGAAGCGGGATCGCAGGTTCGGTGGAATACATACAGATTGAGGATACAACATGTTTATAAGAACAATGAGTGCTTTGATAGGAGCTCCAATTTTTTTAGCATTAATCTATTTTGGTGGATCCTATATCATCTTTTTGGTCACTTTGTTAACCTTGTTAGCTTTGAGGGAATTTTTACAAATTGGCGAACAGATGGGTATTCGTTCTTGGCGTAAATTTTCGACCATCTTTGCGGTTATTTGGTTAATTGGTTTATTTAACGACGGAGGAGACTGGATGTTGCCAGCTCTTCTCTTATGGCTTCTAATTGGATTTGGGAGGCTTGCCTTAACATATCCTAAAACGTCGCTGAACGAGGCAAACTATAATATACTGTCGGTTGTTTATACTGTAATCTTATTATCCCATCTTTATTTACTTCGTGAGCTTCCGAGAGGCATAGAGTGGACTTTTCTTACTATATTTTTAGTATGGGCTACTGATACAGGTGCATACCTGATTGGCAGACAATTCGGTCGCCATCGGTTAGCACCCCATGTAAGTCCGAAAAAAACTGTAGAGGGTTCGGTAGGGGGATTATTGTTTAGCATTGGCATAGCTCTTGGCTTTTGGCGATTTGTCGGTGGTGCACACTGGATGACGTATATCATATTAGGTCTTGTCATTGGAACCAGCGCACAAATTGGTGATCTGTTTGAGTCAGCCTTGAAACGTAGTGCGGGGGTTAAAGATTCCGGAAGTCTTATTCCTGGGCACGGTGGAATCTTGGATCGTTTCGACAGTCTCATCTTTGCCATACCCTTGGTATATTATGGAATAATCTTGCTATCATGAGGTGAATACGTTGAGCATCCAGAAACATCCTATATGGACGAGTATTAGCAGGCTTGCTTTGGTGACTAGTGCCCTTGTCCTTTTAAAAGCTTTTACTTACTTCTTTCAAGACTTCTTGCCTGTTTTCGCGAATGTTATTGGCAAAATGTTCAGTGCCTTTTTGCCGTTTTTGATTGCGCTTATTCTGGCCTTTTTACTCGAACCACTGCTTGTTCGACTGATGCGTGCTGTGCGTATTCGCCGACCCTATGCTGCGGTACTCACCCTCCTGTTGGCAATTGT
The DNA here is from genome assembly GCA_000961805.1 of Peptococcaceae bacterium BRH_c23. The sequence continues at coordinate 16,625 of LADV01000348.1, forward strand.
GGGTTTGAGTTTATTTATTTTTCTGATTGTTGCTCGCCTTTATACCGAATTATCAGAGTTAGCCATCAAACTACCGAATTATGGATACCTTCTGGATCTAGTAACCAGACAAGTAGATACGGCTGAGCGGTTTGTACAGGTAAATCCTCAAATTCAAGATACTTTGTTTGCTTCCACGGAAAGCTTTGCGAGAACACTTCAAGAATGGGCTAAATCAGGAAGTGCTTTTTTACTCTCTTTTCTGACTGCTTTGCCTGGTGTATTTATTGTGATGGTGGTTTCCGTTGTCGCAACCCTGCTTATAAGTTCGAGCTATCCGAATGTAAAACAGTTTATTTCTAATTTATTTCCCCGCCGTTGGCACGTTAGCGCCCAGGCGATTAGCGAGGACTTAGGCGCAGCAGTGGTAGGGTATTTACGAGCGCAAGCTATTTTAGTTTCTTTGACGGCACTGGCAACCATTGCTGGACTACTGCTGATGGGCAATCGTTATGCAGTTACGTTAGGTGTCATTGCTGGACTTTTAGATATCGTGCCAATTGTTGGCACTGGCATGCTCTTCGTCCCTTGGGCCGTCGCGTTATTAATTATGGGATCTTTCGGAGAAGGGTTAAAGCTGCTGCTAATGTGGATTGTTATTGTTACTATACGACAGTTTCTGGAACCTAAGGTTTTGTCGAAGGGAATTGGAATTCACCCACTTCCTACGCTCATTTCTATGTACGTGGGACTTCAGTTGATCGGAGGCTTGGGTCTTATAGTGGGACCAGCGTTTGTTATCAGTTATGAAGCGTTACGTCGAGTTGGAATATTTGGGCCTCCTAGAGAGTAATACCAAAGAGATAGTGGATTTTAAGTTAGGATTTTTAGTTTGTGGCAAAAAATAGGCTTTTACAGAGCAGGAAGAGATGATATGCGTTGAAAACGCTGACCCTATTAGGATCAACTGGCTCAATTGGACGTCAAACATTGGACGTCGTTCGTCACGCTCCAGAGCAGCTTACGGTTCATGCCTTAGTGGCCTCAAGAAGCGTTGACCTGATGGAAGAACAGGCGCGGCTTTTTCGTCCTGCAGTGGTAGTGATGATGGATGAGGCAGCAGCCCATGAATTAAGGGGGCGACTGAGGGATTTGCCGATTAAGGTGGATCAAGGTATGAACGGAATTATTGACTCCGTCATTGCGCCTCAAGTCGATACTGTTGTTACGGCTCTCTCTGGAAGAATTGGCTTAGAACCCACTTTAGCGGCGATAGAAACCGGGAAAACCATTGCCTTAGCCAACAAAGAAACCTTGGTGGCGGGTGGAGATTTGGTAATGTCTTCTGCTAAGAAGAAGAAGTGTCCTATCTTGCCGGTGGATAGCGAACATTCTGCCATATTCCAGTGCCTAGAGGAAAGCATGGATACCGTTGCCAAAATCATTTTAACTGCCTCGGGTGGGCCTTTCTTCGGCTGGACCAAGGAAAAATTAGCAACGGTTACCTTAGAGAAGGCTCTCCGTCATCCCAATTGGGATATGGGTGCCAAAATCACCATTGACTCTGCGACGATGATGAATAAAGGTCTAGAAGTGATCGAAGCACATCATCTGTTTAATATGGAGTATGATGAGATAGAGGTTCTGATTCATCCTCAAAGTGTGATTCATTCCATGGTGGAATATCAAGATGGCTCGGTCCTTGCGCAATTAGGAAGACCAGATATGCGTTTGCCGATCCAGTATGCTTTGAGTTACCCAACGCGCTGGAGGAATCCGTTTGAACGCCTAGATCTCAGAGGAAAAACTTTATCCTTTCATGAACCTGACATGGAGGCTTTTCCTGCCTTGGCCTTGGCATATCAGGTGGGACGACGTGGTGGGACCCTGACCGCAGTCATGAACGCCGCTAATGAAGTAGCTGTTTCAGCCTTCCTCCAGAAGAGAATAACCTATTTGCAGATTTTAGAGATTGTTATGAAGGTTTGTTCTGAGCATCATGTCTTAGATAGCATGGATTTGGGAAGTATACTCGATGCAGACACTTGGGCACGTCGTCGGACTGAAGAACATATTTTGTAGTTCGTAATTCGTAGTTCGATTTCGACTTTCGAAAATACCAGATGAATAGGGTACTTGATATTAAATTAGTATAAAACATCTTCGAACCACGAACCACGTACTACGAACATCGAAAAGGGGGGGTAAAGTGTTAACAACACTCGCCATTGTTTTTGTTTTTGGAAGCATGGTTATGGTTCATGAATTCGGACACTATATTGTCGCAAGATGGTTCGGGGTTAAGGTGATAGAGTTTAGTTTTGGTTTCGGTCCAAAAATTGTGGGTTATCAGGGTAAGGAAACAATTTATGCACTGCGGATCATTCCATTAGGGGGTTTTGTCAAACTTCATGGTATGGATGCTGAAGTGGATGCCAACGGTCGAGCGATAATAGCCCCGAGCAAAGATGCTCACAGTTTTATGAATAAGCCAGTTTGGCAGCGTATGGCTGTGATTGCGGCTGGACCGATCATGAATTTTGTCTTAGCTGTGGTCTTATTCATAAGCGTATTTGCTTATCTTGGAATTCCGGTTGTCAGTAATACTATCGGTTCACTCGTGACGGGAAAACCCGCTGCCACGGCGGGAATCCTACCTGGAGATCGAATTATAGCAGTCAATCAGGAGTCAACGCCAGATTGGACGCGCTTAACGGAAGTCATACATGCTAAGCCTGACCAACTCTTAACCTTAACAATAGAACGTGCCAATGAAAAGCAAACCCTAACTGTGAAAACAGAAATAGATGCCCAAACAGGTCATGGGATGATTGGGATTGCGCCAGAAGAAAAAGTCACTTATGTTCAAGCCTCAATCTTAGAATCGACTCGTTATGGCTTCGAACGTTCGGTGGATTTTACTAAGCTCATTCTTGTGACTTTAACTAAAATGATAACCGGGAAGATCCCCGCCGATGTAGGGGGTCCAGTCATGATAGCTCAGGTTATCGGAGAAGGTGCGCATCAGGGTTTGGCTAATTTATTGGGGTTGACCGGAGTTTTAAGCATCCAATTGGGACTCATTAACTTGTTCCCCATCCCAGCGCTGGATGGGAGCCGACTTATTTTCCTTTTGATTGAAGGCTTAAGAGGGAAACCACTGAACCCGGAAAAAGAAAACATGATTCACTTGGTAGGCTTTGTGTTACTGATGGTTTTAATGCTGGCTGTTACTTACAAAGATGTCTTACGTTTGTTTGTCAAAGCTGGGTGATGTACAGGGGAAAACAGGAGGTAACAGCAGAAATGATACAGAGAAAGACAACAAAACCAGTCCAAGTCGGGTCCGTGACAGTCGGTGGCGGAGCCTCGATTGTCATACAATCGATGACCAATACGGATACTCGTGATGTCACCAAATCCTTGGCTCAGATTCAGGCCTTGGCTGCAGCAGGGTGTGAAATTGTGCGCCTTGCAGTGTTAGATGGAGATGCAGCCAAGGCTTTAGGAGAGATTACCACTAAGAGCCCTCTCCCTGTGATTGCAGATATCCACTTTGATTATCGGCTAGCTCTGCTAGCAGTTGAACAGGGAATCCACGGTTTGCGGCTTAATCCCGGAAATATTGGGGCTCGTTGGAAAGTTCAAGAGGTTGTTCGCGCCGTGAAGGAACAACATATCCCCATCCGAATAGGTGTAAACGCTGGGTCACTGGAAAAAGAACTTCTCGAAAAGTATGGAGGCCCCACTGCTTTAGGAATGGTCGAAAGTGCCTTAGGACATATTCGATTACTTGAAGATGAAGGCTATGATAAGATAAAGGTCTCTTTAAAAGCTTCTTCTGTCCCTCTGATGCTGGATGCTTATCGCAAGATACATGAGGTGGTTGATTACCCTCTGCATGTAGGGGTAACAGAAGCAGGAACGGTACGTTCAGGGGTGGTAAAGTCGGCGATAGGGATCGGGACGCTCCTTGCTGAAGGGATCGGTGATACGATAAGAGTGTCGCTGACCGGAGATCCCGTACGTGAGATTCCTATAGCCCTTGAAATTCTGCGTGTTCTCGGCTTAAGGCAACGGAGCGTGGAATTAATCAGTTGCCCAACCTGTGGTCGTACTCAAGTTGATTTAGAGTTACTCGCTGAAAAAGTTGAGGAACGCCTAGCACAGCTTCCCCCCCTAAACAAGCCCTTAAAAGTTGCTGTGATGGGATGCGTGGTTAATGGACCGGGGGAGGCCAGTGAAGCTGATTATGGGATCGCAGGCGGAAAAGGAATAGGGCTTTTATTTCGCAAAGGAGAGATAGTGGCCCGCCTTCCTGAAGAGGAATTGCTAGCGGCTTTGCTCCACGAAATTGAAGAGCATGTTCGAGATCATCAGAAACTATAAAAAACATTTAATTATGACCTAAGTCATAAATCATTAAGAACAGATTGGAAAGGAATGGACATCATGCTCGTCAGTCAACTATTAAATCCTACACTTCGTGAGGTTCCTGCTGAAGCTGAGGTTATTAGCCATCAATTGATGGTTCGAGCAGGCTTAATTCGTAAGTCGGCGTCTGGTTTTTACACCTTTTTGCCCTTGGGGTTAAGAGTTTTAAGGAAGATTGAATCCATTGTTCGTGAAGAAATGAATGCCAAAGGTGGGCAAGAAGTCCTTATGCCGATTATGCAACCAGCAGAATTATGGAAAGAGAGTGGACGCTGGGATGTCTACGGTGCAGAGCTTTTTCGTTTAAAAGATCGTCATAATCGTGAGTTTTGCCTGGGACCAACCCATGAAGAAATCATCACCGACCTAATTAGAGGGGAAGTCCGTTCTTACAAACAGCTTCCTCTGCTCCTCTATCAAATACAGAATAAATATCGGGATGAGCGGCGCCCTCGCTTTGGCTTGATGCGGGGCCGAGAATTCCTTATGAAAGACCTCTACTCATTTGACCGCGATGAAGCTGGCCTCCAAGAGAGTTATCAAAAAATGTACGAGGCTTATTGCCGAATCTTTTCTCGTTGTGGCTTAACCTATCGTCCAGTAGAAGCCGACGCAGGCGCAATCGGAGGAACAGGTGGCACCCATGAATTTATGGTATTGGCTGATTCAGGGGAAAATTCTGTGGTTTATTGTTCCAAGTGCGAGTATGCTGCAAATATGGAAAAATCGGAATGTAATCCCCAAGGGATCGAAGATGTCTCGCCAGAGGGAGGGCGCCAGCTGGTGGCTACTCCAGGTGTAAAGACGATTGACCAACTCGGTGATTATTTGACAGTACCTAAGACCAGCCTCGTAAAGTCATTGCTTTATCAAGGGGATGACAAATTATTCTTGGTCTTGATTCGTGGAGACCGCACGTTAAATGAAATAAAATTAAATAATGCCTTAGGCGGATTCGTTTCCCTGCAACTTGCTGCACCTGAAGAAGTGCAGAAGATTTTAGGATGTGGACCCGGTTCCGTGGGCCCAATAGAGGTTCCTGAAGGGCTCATGGTCGTTGCTGATGCAGAAATTCCTCTGATGAAAAAGGCTGTTTGTGGAGCAAACAAAATTGATTATCACTATGTGGATGCCGTTCCCAGTCGCGATTTTCGTTTAGATCGGGTCTTAGATTTAAGAATGGTAGAGCCCGGAGAGGCTTGTCTTAAATGTGGTGCGCCGCTTAAGGAAGCCAGAGGAATTGAAGTCGGGCAAGTTTTCAAGTTGGGAACAAAGTATAGTAAAGCGTTTGGGGCGACTTTTCTCGACGAAAACGGAGAAGAGAAGAATTGTGTCATGGGTTGCTACGGGGTTGGTGTCACCCGATCGATTGCTGCTGCAATCGAACAGAATCATGATGACTTTGGAATTATTTGGCCCATGCCGATTGCGCCATATCACTGTATAATTATTCCGGCTAGTAATAAAGATGCTCAAGTCGTGGAGACAGCTCAAAAAGTGTATCTGGAACTACAGCGCCTGGGCGTGGAAGTGGTGCTTGACGATCGAGATGAACGTGCTGGGGTTAAATTTAAGGATGCAGATTTGGTCGGGTATCCGATACGGGTGACACTAGGGAGCAAAACACTTGCCAATGGTCAAGTTGAACTTAGAGAACGCAAATCGAGTGAAACACAACTTGTCAATGTTGAGGAAGTTGCTCAACATGTAAAGACCATTATAGAGAAGGCTCTCTCATTCTAACGTTAACCTTTATGAAATCATTGAAAAAACTCTACTCATTCGAGCTTCGTATTTCGAACATCGAACATCGATTAAGGGGTGAGAAGCATGGTTAAGCCTCTTCGGTCTAAGGAAGTACCATTCCTTATTAAAATCCCTTCGGATCGAATGGGACTTTTGCATCACGATCTGACGAAAGTAGAGCTTACGCGGGTGGAGGTCTTTCCCAAACAAGGGAAATGGATCCTCCACCTTTCTACTTCATTTGAACTGGAGAACTCCAGTTTATTGGACTTGGAATCGTTGTTAATGGCACAAGTTCCAGAGATAAAGGTAAGGTTTTGGCTCTAGGAAAACTTAGCCATCCGTGAGAATTATGCCGTTAGAGCAAGAAGATATCGAAAATAGTAGGTAGTTCTTGCAGATATGGTATAATACTAATAGGGTAATAGTTTCTTAGCTGCCCAAAAGGTTCAGCGGCGGTAATGGCGTACGGTGCTTATTTAACCATTAACATTAATCTGTTTGGAGAATTGTCTATGAAAAAGAAATTTCTTAAAATCACAGGTATTATGGTCTTAATTATGGCTCTGGTTGGCTTTTGGGGATACAATAAATATTTTAAGCCTGACCTGGAAATCCAACAACAACTAGATAATCAATTTGGGCCAGGATTTTTTAACTCATTTACTGATCAAAAAGAAGACAATAAGTCAGGATTAGTCAATAATGATGTAAGCTCGAATAATGAAGTTAAACCAGATAATGATGTAAGCTCAAATAATGAGGTTATGGCGGATGATAAAGAAAAACCAGTTGATGACTCGAAAAAGAAGACGGATCTGCCAAATACATCAACTCCTGTGAATGAAGCTATCGCGAAGGTGACTACCCTAGATGAAATTACTCTTAAGTACACACCTCAGTTTGATTATTTACAGAATGTAGCCTTGAGCCGTTTAGATACTTTGTATTCAGCGGCAATTCAGGAGTATGTGCAGCGCAGTAAAGCTGGCACTTTGAACCGTTCTGAGCTGGCCCAAAAATACATCCAAGCTGGAAATTTGCTTGAGGCAAACGTGAACAGCCAATTTTACAGTACCTTAGATGCCTTGCAGGCTGAACTGATTGCTAATAATTATCCCACCGACAGTGTTCGCGTGATTAAGACTGAATATGAAAAAGCTAAGTCTGCTAAGCGATCACAGCTCTTAGCCAAAATGCGCAACTAGATTTCACAAGCAAAAAAACCTAGATGTATTCGAAAACTGTCTTTCCAAATCGCGATGATCTAGTTCATTAAAAGTTCCTTAAGCACAAGCTTGAGGGCTTTATTTATTTATTCAGCTTGTACCACTGGCTCATAAGACCGGAAAAAACCTTTTCTAAATCAGAACCTATTTAAGATATTTCTAGATCGTGAGGCCGAAGAAAGTCCTGGATTTGAATTCAATGGATAACTTAATAAGATGACGAAAAATGACTAAAAATTGAGTTCTTGTTGCAGAGTTCCTAGGGATATGCTATATTAGTATAAGGAAATTTGTAGTGTCTGTTGGAAAGGAGTGGGTTCTAACCCGCTCCTTCGTTTGTCCTACTATGTCAGGAAGTATAACTAGCGGTTATCTTCGTAAGACTATAAGGAAAAACGTTCTCGGAGTTTTGAAGGAGCGATTCGCATGAATAAATCAATAGTACAAGAGATCGAGATACTCGTAGAGCCGCTCGTTCTAGAAAAAGGGCTTGAATTAGTTAGTGTAGAGTACATAAAGGAAGGTGCACATTGGTATCTGCGCCTTTATATAGATAAAGAGGGTGGCGTGGATATGGATGATTGCACCAACGTCAGCCACGCGGTGAGTGAAATGCTCGACATCAAAAATACTATTCCTCAGGCATACATGTTGGAAGTCTCTTCGCCAGGTCTGGAACGTCCTCTTAAAAAGGAAGAGGACTTTATACGCTTTCAGGGTAGCTTAATAATGGTCCATACTATTTCCCCGTTTCAAGGGTTTAAGAAATTCTCAGGTAATCTTGTCGGACTGATCAACGATGAAATCGTTTTAGAATATGAGGGAAAACGCGTCTCAATTCCACGCACCTTAGTGAAGAAAACCCATTTATTACTGGATTTCTAGATCGTTAGGCACAATAGAATAAGGAGGAAAAAGGAAAAATGAATATGGAGTTCATCGAGGCCCTTCACGAATTAGAAAAAGGACGGGGAATTTCTGCCGAGATTCTATTTGAGGCAATAGAGGCAGCACTGATTTCCGCATACAAGAAGAATTTCGGATCGTTGCAAAATGTTCGAGTTCTTATTGATCGATTAACCGGTGAATTTAAAGTTTATGCCCGCAAAACCGTTGTAGACGTCGTGGAGGATGCTCGGACTCAGGTTAGCTTGGAGGAAGCTCGCAAACTCGATCCAAATTACGAATTTGAAGATATTGTAGAGTACGAAGTGACCCCGCGTGAATTTGGACGAATTGCTGCTCAAACAGCAAAGCAAGTTGTTGTTCAGCGCATTAGAGAAGCTGAACGTGGTATGATTTATGATGAATTTGTGAATCGTGAGGGAGATATCGTCACGGGAGTGGTTCAACGATATGAACAGAAGAATGTTATCGTCGATTTGGGGAAGGTAGAAGCAGTACTGCCGGCTCAGGAGCAAATTCCAGGTGAAATGTATCAATCGTTTGACCGTATTAAGACGTATGTCGTGGAAGTGAAGAAGACAACAAAAGGTCCACAAATTATGTTATCCCGCACGCATCCAGGCTTGATAAAGCGTCTCTTTGAACTTGAAGTTCCAGAAATTCACGATGGAGTCGTGGAGATTAAAGGAGTTTCCCGTGAGGCAGGAGCTCGTTCTAAAATCGCCGTATTTTCGCGTGACTCGAATGTGGATCCCGTGGGAGCTTGTGTAGGTCCAAAGGGAGTCCGAGTCCAGACTATTGTCACAGAACTAAAAGGGGAAAAAATCGATATTGTCAATTACTCAAATGATCCCCAAGAATTCGTGGCGAATGCCCTTTCTCCTGCCAAGGTCGTGGCAGTTTATCCCAAACTCAATGAGAAAGTTGCCATTGTTGTTGTTCCTGATTATCAACTCTCCTTAGCAATCGGTAAAGAGGGACAAAATGCTCGTCTTGCTGCTAAGCTAACGGGGTGGAAGATTGATATTAAAAGTGAGTCCCAAGCAGTTGCCCATAATATTATTCCCCAAGGCCAAGAACAGTATGAAAATTATGAAGAGTACGGCGAATATGAAGAGTACTCCGAATATGATGAGTATGCAGAAACAGAAGACTATCAGGAATATGAGGAAATCGGAGAGACCGATAATAGCCAGCTTGCTGGAAACATTGAGTCCAATGACGACCAAAATCAGCTTGGATATGCCCAAGAGCTGGAGTCTTTTGACAACCATGATAAGATAGTTACAGGTGCTGTTGATCCGGAGATCACGGGTATGAGTGAGAATTTACCAGGGGAAACTCAACTACCCTTGAAGGAGAAAAAAAAGAAAGGGAAGGGGTGATGGTATGAAGACACGAAAAATTCCGATGAGAATGTGTTTGGGTTGTCAAGAAATGAAACCTAAGAAGGAGCTTTTACGAGTGGTCAGAACTCCGGAAGGGATTGTTGAACTCGATCCAACAGGTAAGAGGAACGGACGTGGCGCATACCTTTGTCCTAACTTAATCTGCTTTCAAACCGCTGTAAAAGAACGACGGTTCCGAAAGGCTTTTGGAGTGGATGTTGACCCTGAAGTATTTTCTCATTTGGAAGGGAAGATTTCTTCGTGAACACACGTATCCAGTCACTTGTTGGGATAGCTCGGCGAGCAGGTAAGATAGCTTCCGGAGATGCTCAAATTGAGGCCATGGTCAAAAAAAGAAAAGGATTTCTTCTCATTATTGCGGAGGATGCTCACGGAGCACAGAAAAAGTATACTATGTGGGCTAATGATATAAATTTACCAGTGTTGGTCACTGGTACCAAACTGGAACTGGGACATTCTATAGGACTTTCGCCGCGTTCAGCAGTGCTTATTTTGGATCAAGGGTTTGCTAAGGCTATTTTACTAGCAAGGAGCTGATGCTTGGAGCGTAATGTGGGAGCCGAATATGTGGGGGTGGTTAAATGAGTATTCGTGTTCATGAATTAGCAAAAGAA
>LADV01000147.1 GCA_000961805.1 Peptococcaceae bacterium BRH_c23
CGATCCTAAACGGTTTACGAATAAGTTCGCCGGTTGGTGCTAGCATAGCAACAATCGAGAATTCGGAGGAAACATCGATTCCGACTACGAAATCGTTAAGAAACTGAGACAAGGGAACACAACCTTTCAAACAGAATGAATCAGAGCATCCACTTAAGAAGAATGTCAAACAACCTTGCATTTGAAACGGGTAACACTAGAATAGTGACCCAACCAGCTAAACATCGAATCATTCTTGTGGAGTGACACGCTATTTTACGGATAAGCCTCAAAAAGAGGGATCCAGGAGGAACGCACATCTATCTCTCTGCCAAAAGTGATTATAGCACGATATTTACTGATTGAGGTCCAACGTGTCAACTAATTCATCTGAACAATAAGGAGTAAGTTATCAAGGAACGTTCGGGTTGGTTTTGAACCATCGACCCTATATCTATCTTACAAGGAGGATAATAGATGAAGAAGGCGGTCTTAACGGCAGATGAAGCGATCGCGTTGATTAAGGACGGAAGTATGGTCGCCATTGATGGATTTGTGGGTATCGGACACCCGGAAGAATTGACAACGGCTTTGGAAAAAAGATTTGTCGAGACAGGTAACCCCAGAAATTTATCCTTGGTTTATGCAGCAGGTCAGGGTGATTCTAAAGATCGCGGAATGAACCATTTGGCACATGTTGGTCTCATTAAGCGTGTCGTTGGTGGTCATTGGAATCTTGCGCCTAAGTTAGGAAAGATGGCTGTTGAAAATAAAATTGAAGCCTACAATTTTCCACAGGGGGTTATTACCCATCTTTTCAGAGATATTGCAGCCGGTAAACCGGGGACGTTAACCCATATCGGCCTAGAGACCTTTGTCGATCCACGCAATGGTGGAGGCAAGTTAAATCAGGTCACCCAGGAGGATTTAGTGGAGCTAACGAGTTTTAGAGGGAAGGAGTATCTACTCTATCATTCATTTCCGATTAATGTAGCACTCTTAAGAGGAACATCGGCCGATGAATTTGGGAATATTTCGTTTGAAAGGGAAGCACTCAACCTTGAAGGTCTCTCCATTGCCCAAGCTGTGAAAAACAGTGGCGGCATCGTGATCGTTCAGGTGGAGCGTGTTGTTCAAGCAGGAAGTTTAAAGGCAAGGGATGTCAAAATTCCTGGTATTTTTGTGGATGCAGTGGTGATCGCCAGCCGGCCTGAATTTCACATGCAGTCGTTTGGCGAACAATATAACCCCTCCTACAGTGGCGAATTACGATTTCCATTAACCGAACTCAAAGCAATTCCTCTCGATGAACGAAAGATTATGGCCAGAAGGGCTTTCATGGAAGTCAATAAGGGGGCAATTGTTAATTTAGGAATCGGAGTTCCTGAAGGGGTAGCGTCGGTTGCTGCGGAAGAAGGGGTCTTAGAGCAATTTGTTCTGACAGTGGAATCCGGCCCGATTGGAGGAGTACCTGCCGGAGGGTTAAGTTTTGGAGCAAGTTTTAATCCGGACTGTATCGTAGATCAACCGTATCAATTTGATTTTTATGATGGTGGAGGGCTGGACATCACAGTTCTAGGGATGGCCCAGTTGGACAGACACGGTAATGTCAATGTAAGTAGGTTTGGGACGCGCATTGCCGGGGCTGGCGGGTTTATCAATATTTCTCAAACTGCGAAAAAAGTTGTTTTTTGTGGATCCTTTGCAGCCGATGGATTAAAGGTTGAGGTAAAGGACGGCAAGCTCGTCATCCTCCAAGAAGGGAGAATTTCTAAGTTGCTCCAAGACGTCGAGCATATCACGTTCAGTGGAAACTATGCTCGAAAGAAAGGGCAGAAGGTATTGTTTGTTACAGAAAGGGCCGTATTTAGACTCGGAGAACAAGGTCTTGTACTTGAAGAAATTGCCCCTGGCATCGATCTTCAAACGGATATTTTGGCTTTGATGAGTTTTAAACCTGCTATTTCTGAATCTTTAAAAACAATGGATTCAATACTTTTTTATCCAGAACTGATGAAAATTAATTATGAATTCGATGAAAGGTGTGCAGCAAAATGAAAATAAACGATAGAGTTGCCTTAATCACCGGAAGCGGTCAAGGGATTGGTAAGGCCATCGCGCTTACCTTCGCTAGAGAAGGAGCAAAGATCGCAGTCAATGATATTGCGTTTAATGAGGTTAAGGCCATGGAAACCGTGGAGGAACTCCGGAAACTAGGGGTAGAGGCTGAGCTTTTCCTCGCGGATGTCAGCAAAGAAGACGAAGTGAACAGTATGGTGGAAAAGGTTATCGAGCGGTTCGGAAGGGTTGATATTCTCGTCAATAACGCCGGAATCAATCGGGACGGACTACTTCATAAAGGTAATCTATCCAACTGGGACGCTGTCATGGCGGTCAATCTGACAGGACCCTTCATCTGTACGAAAGCAGTGCTTCCATCGATGCGTGGGCAGGGATATGGACGAATTGTGAATCTATCCTCACTAACGGCCCGCATAGGGATCTTTGGAACTGGATATTATGCAACCTCAAAATCTGGGTTGATCGGGTTAACAAAAGTAACGGCTGTTGAAAATGCAACCAAGGGAATTACCTGTAATGCCTTGGCGCCTGGATATATCAATACGGACATGATGAATAAATACCCTGCAGAGCAGTTAAAAGCACTAATAGCAACCATTCCGGTTGGGCGTTTTGCTGAACCTGAAGAAGTAGCAGATGCAGCCCTTTTCTTAGCCTCAGATTCCTCTGCATACATCACAGGCGCGGTCCTGGATATAAATGGCGGAAGTTTCATTTAAATTAGAACGATAGGAGGGATTTTGAGGGCGGGATAGACGTGGTAATAGTGAAGCCTCTGCTATAAATGTCAGCTGAAGCAATAGCCAGAGTTAGAGCGCTTCATTTTATGATAAATAAAGCAGGCCATTGGATCTAGTGAAAAAATAAAGTTGGAGGTGCATTTTATTGGCGGTTCTTGGAATTATCCTAAGTTTAGTTTTGCTGATGTACATGGCTTACCGCGGTTTTTCGGTCATCTTTTTTGCGCCGGTCTTTGCTCTGTTGGCGGCGGTATTATCTGGCATGGCTTTAATGCCAACCTATACAGAAGTATTTCTCCCCAATATGGCGAATTATCTAAAGGTCTATTTTCCATTCTTCTTACTAGGTGCCGTTTTTGGCAAAGTAATGGAAGAATCCGGAGCGGCTGAGTCTATCGCTAAAGCGATTGTGAACAAACTTGGACCCAAGCAGGCTATATTGGCGGTTGTCTTATCTGCAGCAATTCTTACGTATGGTGGGGTTAGCCTTTTTGTGGTCGCCTTTGCTGTTTATCCCTTTGGAGCTTCTCTGTTTAGAGAAGCAAATATCCCGAAACGACTTCTACCGGGAACGATTGCTTTAGGCGCTTTTACGTTTACTATGACTGCAATACCAGGAACACCACAGATTCAAAACGCAATTCCCATGAAGTTTTTCAATACTGACTTGTATGCTGCACCAGTGTTTGGTACGTTAGCTGCCCTTATGATTTTTGGAGGCGGTATGGTCTGGTTGGAATATCGTAAACGGCAAGCACAAGCTGCAGGGGAAGGATATGGTCAGCATACCCTTCAGGAACCAGATCAAGTTGAAGGCAAAAGCCTTCCTAATCCCTATTTATCTTTACTGCCCTTGCTCTCTGTTTTAGTAGTCACCTTAATCCTGCAAAAGTATATTTTCCCCGCTTGGGATATTGCAGGTTGGGTAACTCAAGCACCTTATAATATTGCTAAAGCTGGAATTGTCGGAACCATGAATAACTGGGCCTTAATCATTGCGCTTGTAGTAGGGATAACGATTGCAGTCCTTATCAACCCTAAAACCATCAAAGGAAATCTTGCCAAGGCTATTAATGCTGGTGCAATCGGCTCCTTGCTAGCTGTGATGAATACGGCTTCCGAAGTCGGCTATGGTAATGTTATCAAAACTCTGCCAGGTTTTAAAACGATTGCTAACTTCTTATTGGGTATTGGCCAAGGTGGCAGTCCGCTTCCCTCGGAAGCAGCTACGGTTACTGCCCTAGCTGGTATCACAGGCTCTGCCTCTGGTGGCATGAGCATTGCCCTGGATACCTTTGGCAAACAGTATTTAGAATGGGCTACTAGGGTTAATGTAAATCCTGAACTCCTGCACAGAGTTGCTAGCGTAGCCTCAGGCGGGATGGATACGATGCCCCATAATGGTGCAGTTATCACACTGTTAGGTATCGTTGGACTCACGCATAAGGATTCTTATAAGGACATTTTCGTCACGTCTCTGCTTATACCCGTTGTAACTGTCTTTACCCTCATTTTTTTACAAAGCATCATAGGTTTCATTTAAATTTGAAAGATTCTATCTAAATTGAAGCGTAGGATCCATGATATCGTAAACTAACCACCAAGATCCGGAGTGATATTAGAACTTTGGGTCTTGGTCATGATTTTTTAAACATCGAATCAATTTTTGGTAGGATTGAGAGAGCTCTGGTAAAAGGGGAGAATGCTAATGCTACAACAGCTGCTCCAGATGATGCCGCTGGTGTTTGAAATCATTTTTAGGAAGGGTTCCGTGGTAGTTTTTGATCGAGAAAAGTATCAGGGCGTATTACGCGGAGAGCGAATTTCGTGGAATGTAAATCCTGGTGATTCAATCGTTGAAGGCTCGTCAGCGGAGACAGCTCTAAGAACTGGAAAAAGTGTGGTCAAGGAGATCGGTGCTGAAGTTTTGGGAATTCCTTATTATGCAGTGGCTTTTCCCCTGATCGTCGATGGCGAAGTTATCGGTGGGATGTCCGTGGGTGTCCCTACTGAACTAAACCACATTAGTCAGGAATTAAAAGGAACTTCGTTTGAACTGGCTACATCTCTGCAACAAATGTCGATTGCTATTGAGCAGATCGGCCAAACGGTGCAGAGTCTTGCAGAATCGGGGCAGACAATTACACTTGGTTCACAGAGTGTGCATGAAAAATCCCTAAAAACAGAAGAAGTGGTACAGTATATCAATTCTATTGCCAAAAACACAAAACTCTTGGGCTTGAATGCTTCGATTGAAGCTGCACGGGCCGGAGAAGTCGGGAGAGGGTTTAGTGTTGTGGCCTCGGAAATCCAAAAAATGGCTGTTAATAGCGCAGGATCGGCGGCGGAAATCCAGGAAATGATGCGCGGTATGCAAGAAATGCTCGGTGGCATGGTGACTAAATTAGAGAAATTTAGCGATCATACGCAAGATGCTTTGGCGGCGATTGAAGAAATAGGAGCTTCGATACAGTCTCTCGCTCAAACGGCTCAACATTTACAAGGCTTGGCTGAGAAATTATGAAATTGAAGTTTCATTGAGATTAAACTATAGGAGGTTGGGACATGATAGAAGTTGTTATTGTTAGTGCAGTTCGTACCCCTATTGGATCCTTTGGTGGAGCTTTAGGGCAAATTCCGGTGATCGAATTGGGAGCACTGGTCATCAAAGAGGCCATTAGACGGGCTGGCATAATTCCCGAGCAGGTCGATGAAGTGATCATGGGAAATGTCTTGCAGGGGGGGTTAGGGCAAAATCCTGCCCGCCAGGCGGCTATAAAAGCCGGTATCCCTCAGGAGGCACCCTCCTGGACTCTAAATAAACTTTGCGGATCTGGGCTTAAATCTGTGGAGAGTGCGGCTCAAGCTATTATGACAGGAGATGCAGAGATCATCGTTGCCGGTGGAATGGAAAGTATGTCGATGGCACCATACGTACTGGAAAAGGCCCGTACGGGTTATCGCCTGGGAAATGGCACGATGATTGATACCATTCTTAAAGATGGATTAACTGATGCCTTCTACGACATTCACATGGGGATTACAGCAGAGAACATCGCTGAACAGTTTGGAATTTCCCGTGAAGAACAAGACACTTATTCAGTACTGAGCCAAAATCGAGCAGAAGCCGCCATTAAGGGAGGTCTTTTTGATGAGGAGATTGTTCCAGTCCTTATTCCGCAGCGTAAGGGGGAACCTGTAGTTTTCAATAAAGATGAATTTCCAAAGTACGCGACGACCTTAGACTCTCTGACTAAACTTCGTTCAGCCTTTAAAAAGGAGGGCACAGTGACTGCGGGAAATGCTTCGGGTATCAATGACGGAGCTGCTGCTGTGGTTGTTATGTCTAAGGAAAAGGCCCTCGAATTAGGTTTGCATCCGCTAGCTTCGATTGCATCGTTTGCTTCCGCGGGTGTGGATCCTAAAATTATGGGTACTGGTCCGATTCCAGCCAGCCGCAAAGCGCTGTCCAAAGCAGGACTCACCATTGAGGATATCGATCTTGTAGAAGCGAATGAAGCCTTTGCTGCTCAAACGCTTGCAGTTGCCCGAGAACTTCAGCTTGATACAGAAAAAACCAACGTAAACGGTGGGGCGATCGCTTTAGGTCATCCGATTGGCGCCAGCGGGACACGAGTCCTCGTAACACTCTTGTACGAAATGAAACGTAGGGAAGTTAAACGAGGTCTCGCTACGTTATGTATTGGAGGAGGGCAGGGTACGGCAATGGTTGTGGAAAGATCAACAGCAAGAGATAGTCTGTTTAACTAGGAGTGGGAAAAACTGACAAGAAATAAGTTTTACCCAAATGGAATATATGACCAAAGGATAGGTGTAGCATCGGTGCGACATGTAGAGGATTTGCCGCATTGACGATGAATGGCAGGGAATAGCAGGATTATTAAGGTTAAACGAGTAACCACATGTAGCTAAAATGCTACATGCGATTACTCGTTTTATAATGTTTTTTCTTTACAACCCTTACGGATTAAGCCTCAAAGGTTTTTTTGCTATTGGCATAAATATTGCAATAATAAATTATGAATATATTCAGATTATTATGAAGATTGAGAGATGGAGAGTAATAGTTTTTCACAGAATCAGTATGGTAATAGCTTACAAGAGTTAGACAGGAGGGGAACTGATGAAGAAGTTGGTGCCGGTCTTAACTGCAGATGAATCGATGGCGTTGATTAAGGATGGAAGTATGGTAGCCATTGATGGATTTGTGGGCATTGGACATCCAGAAGAATTAACGACAGCTTTGGAAAAGAGATTTTTAGAGACGGGGGCACCTAGAAATTTATCCTTAGTTTATGCGGCGGGGCAGGGTGATTCTAAGGATCGTGGAATGAACCATTTGGGGCATGTTGGTCTTATCAAGCGGGTTGTAGGTGGACATTGGAACTTGGCACCTAAGTTAGGGGAGATGGCTGTAGAAGATAAAATCGAAGCCTACAATTTTCCCCAGGGGGTCATTACCCATCTCTTCCGAGACATTGCAGCAGGTAAGCCGGGGACGTTAACTCATATTGGTCTTGAGACTTTTGTAGATCCACGCAATGGTGGAGGAAAGTTAAATCAAATCACGCATGAGGATTTAGTAGAGCTAACGAGTTTTAGAGGTAAGGAATATCTCTTATATCATACATTTCCGATTGATGTAGCCCTCTTGAGAGGTACGTCGGCTGATGAAAACGGAAACATCTCGCATGAAAAAGAAGCCCTTACTCTGGAAGGTCTCTCTATAGCCCAAGCTGTTAAAAACAGCGGAGGAATTGTGATTGTTCAAGTGGAGAGAGTTGTTCAGTCCGGCAGCATTAGGGCAAGGGATGTCAAAATACCCGGGATATTAGTGGATGCAGTGGTGATCGCAAGCCGACCTGAATATCATATGCAATCGTTTGATCAGCAATACAACCCCTCTTACAGTGGCGAACTACGTCTACCTTTAACGGAATTGAAGGCGATGCCTCTCGATGAACGAAAAATTATTGCCAGAAGGGCCTTGATGGAAGTTAACCCAGAAGCCATTGTTAATTTGGGGATTGGTCTACCTGAAGGGGTTGCTTCTGTTGCTGCAGAAGAGGGCGTATTAGAGAGATTTGCTCTGACAGTGGAATCCGGTCCAATCGGGGGGGTACCTGCTGGAGGCTTGAGCTTCGGAGCAAGTTTTAACCCAGACTGCATTGTTGATCAACCGTATCAGTTTGATTTTTATGATGGTGGTGGATTGGATATCACGGTTTTAGGAATGGCTCAGTTAGATAAGGCGGGAAATGTGAATGTCAGTCGCTTCGGTACGCGAATTGCTGGTGCAGGAGGATTTATAAATATTTCTCAAACTGCAAAAAAAGTTGTTTTCTGTGGGACCTTTACTGCTGATGGACTAGAGATCGAGGTTTCGGACGGTAAACTCCAAATTCAAAAGGAAGGCAAGGTTTCTAAGATAATTCAAGAGGTTGAGCATATCACCTTTAGTGGCAATTATGCTCGAAAGAAAGGGCAGAAGGTAGTTTTTATCACAGAAAGAGCGGTATTTAGCTTAGGAGAACAAGGGCTGGTACTAGAAGAAATCGCGCCGGGAATTAATCTTCAAAAAGATATTTTAGATCTCATCAATTTTAAGCCCGTTATTTCTGAATCATTAAAGACAATGGATTGGAAAATATTTTTTCCAGAACCTATGAACACGATCAGGAAACTCAACTAAAGGAGTGCCAAGGTGCTTCATGTTAGGATAGATATAACAGGTGTTCACATAGGAGCAGAGAGTCGTAATAAGTTCTGATTTTGAAATTGAAGAAAGGGGTGAAGAGAAAGAAAAACAGTTCTTTTTACCAATAGGAACATGAAAGTTGCGACCATAAATTAAATTGGAGGTGCATTTCATTGGCGGTTCTTGGAATTATCCTGAGTTTGGTCTTGCTTATGTACATGGCTTATCGAGGTTTTTCAGTCATCTTTTTTGCGCCAGTCTTTGCTCTTTTGGCGGCGGTATTCTCTGGCATGGCTTTAATGCCAACCTATACAGAAGTATTTCTCCCCAATATGGCGAATTATCT
>LADV01000245.1 GCA_000961805.1 Peptococcaceae bacterium BRH_c23
GGGATCAACGAACACTTTAATCGAGAGTCCATTCCAGACTAAGGTCTTATTTCGGAACTTGATACCGGCTGAATTCGTTTTACCTTCCAAGCTTTGCAATTCGCCATACTTTTTGAAGTGTATCGTTTTGGCAGTATGATAGATCTTCCCTTTAAAGGCTTCAAAGCAGCGCGTGGCAATTTTTTGGACAGTGTGAGAATCTAAATTTTTCTTAAAGTGATGCTACATTGGCTTAACAAACTGGTGTAGTGAATACTCGGTCAATCGGTACTTCCTGTTTAACTCTTGCAGTACTAGATTGCGGGTTGTCTCCGTTTTTGGCATTTTTTGTGCACTCTGGTACTCTTTACTCTCAACCATTAAGCGATACCGCTTATTAAGTTCATTGAGACAGGCATTATAGATTCTTCTACCGATATCTAAGCGCTTATCCAGGATATCCTCTTGATATAGTTCAGGATCGAGCTTAAGAGTTAGCACAAAATTCGGCTTTAGTTCCTCTTTGATTTTTTTCGTTCGTTTAGCCATTGTAGTCACCACCTTTATACGTGGTTTGGTTTACTGAATAGTGCTGTATTGTTTCTTCGGATTGAGATATACAATTCCTTCTTATGCGTGTACTTATCGGTTATTAGATAGTTTACCTTTTTGTCTAATTATACCATATTATGATTCCAGTGCAGAGTGCGCCAGATGATGGTGTGTGATTTAGGAGGTGGAAACCCTCCCCGGAAAGGATTAGCTATCCACCGGTAGCGAGTTTTGGGATGCGAGGAGTAATCCTTGTCGTTAAGCGTAAACAGTTAGGCAACAGGCCTGTAATGTGATTGAGCCCCGTTATGAATCTTAAAATGGAGAGGCTGACAGTTTTTTTTGCACACTGGAAGGCAAAATTTTCATAAACGTTAAAGCGAGTTTATGGAAACTCTCCCGGGGTCTGAGAGCCAGGCATGAGGCACAATGATCACATGCGGCAAACCATTCGACAGTGGAGGATACATCTGAAACCAGGCTTAAAGTTAGAGGATATCGCTCGTGAGGTAAATCCAGTTCTACAAGGATGGATTAACTATTACGGACGCTTTTACAAATCCCAAATGTACCCAGTACTGCGGCACATGAACAATGCTTTGGTTCAATGGGCTAGGAGAAAATACAAAAAGCTGGAAATCCATAAGACAAGGGCGGAAAACTTTTTGGGAAACATAGCCAAGCGAGAACCCAAACTTTTCGTCCATTGGAAGATGGGAATCAAGCCAACGGCTGGATGATGGGAGCCGTGATGAGCTGAGAGGTTCAAGTCCGGTTCTGAGAGGGCCTGGGCGGTGTGATTCCCCCGGGCTACTCACCTTATTTGCTGTTTTCAATACGAGGATGATGCCAAGAGGTACTATAGAGCACTGCAAAATAGACTAGGGAAATTTGGACTAGAGCTAGCTGATGATAAGACTAAGATAATAGCATTCGGTAAAAACAGCTTGGACGTTGAAGAAGGACAAATAAAACCAGGTACCTTTGATTTTGTTGGGCTCACTCACTATTGCGGTAAAAGCAAAATGGGAAAGTTTAGAGTTAAGCGTAAAACCAGCAAAAAGAAATACCGGGCAAGTCTATTGAAAGTAAAAAAGTGGGTGAAGGTGAACAGGAACATGCCAGGCCGTGAACTTATGGATGCCCTAAGAGTAAAACTGAATGGGTATTTCAGGTACTATGGTGTGACAGACAACTTCAGTTCATTAGGAAAATTTCTTCGAGAAGTGACGAAACTATTATATAACTGGTTAAATCGTCGCAGCCAAAGAAAGAGTTTCACACGGGAACAATTTAAAGAATTTCTAAAGAGAAACCCGTTGCCATCACCTAAAATATATGTGAATATTTTTCAGCTAAGGTTTCCTATTACTTGGTGTAAATGATAGTTTGAGGAGCCGTATACCTAAATTGGGTACGTACGGTTCTGTAGAGGGGCAGGGGTCGCGAGGCCCCGTCTACTCGACAACCCCCTGATTTTTTAGTCAAAAGCAGGAATTCACAGTCTAACCAATACTGGAGACGAGGATATGTCGTGTTTTGTGATACTCGCTCCAAATCCCTCGCCTATGTATTCGATAGAAGTTTAATCGTAAATAGCGAAATCATGAATATTACGAGGCACCTACTGACAAAATGTCAGCAGGTGCCTTTTTGTCACGCAATAAACAGTGACATTTTGTCACCATTACAGTTCGCAAAGACTGCAAGTAGCGCTGTGATACCGTTTCCACTTGGACGATATTCTGGCGCGATTATTGCATATTAGTTAAGAATATTATGATAAAAGGAGTGAAAAGAATGAAAACGGCTAACGCAGCAGAACAAACAGGTGATAAGAAAAAGACACCACGTTGGGCGATGGTCATCGATCTTAAGAAATGCATCGGATGTGACACCTGTACTGTTTCCTGCAAAGCAGAAAACCGGACCCCGCCTGGAGTAACCTACAACGTCGTCATCCAAAACGAGATCGGGACATATCCTAACGTCGCTCTTGTAAACCTGCCCCGCCCCTGCATGCAGTGTGACCGCCCGGCTTGTGCTCAAGTTTGTCCGGTCAAGGCCACTTATAAAATGGAAAACGGGATTACCGCGATTGACTACGATCGCTGTATCGGGTGCCGCTACTGTGTGGTTGCCTGCCCGTATGGAGCCCGCTATGTTGATTTCGGTGAGGATTATTCTCAGGAGATGCTGGCTGCCAATGAGATCCAGTCTCCCGAATACGGTGTGGATAGGGGCAAACGGGAAAAAGGAAAATCCCCAATAAACAATGTCCGCAAATGCACCTTTTGCCTGCACCGGCTGGAACGGGGCGAGGAGCCGGCCTGTGTGGAAACCTGTGTCGGTGACGCTCGTTTCTTTGGAGATTTAAGTGACCCGGACAGTGTCGTTTCCAAACTGGCAGCCAGCCCCCGCGCTTTCCGCCTTAAAGAAGAACTAAACACCGGACCAAGAGTTATTTATCTTAAATAGGAAGAGAGGGTAAAAAACATGTCTGAACATAGTCAGAAGTCCAAGCGCTCAACTCTTTGGTATGCATTTTTGATTCTGCTGATGGTCGCAGGTGCGGTTGCTGTTTTTATCAGGGCAAAAGAGGGCTTGATTGTTACAAATCTTACCAGCACCGCACCTTGGGGAACTTGGGTTGCCTTCTATATTTATTTTGTCGGTATGAGTGCCGGAGCCTTTCTCCTGTCAACCTTAATCTACGTGTTTGGCATGGAACAGTACGAGAAAATCGGAAAAGATGCCCTTCTGGTTGCCATCTTAAGTATGGTGCTGGCCATGGCTTTTATTCTGGTTGATTTGGGCCATATGGAACGATTTTGGCACACCCTTTGGTATATGAACTGGACGAGTGTTCTCGCTTATGAGGTGCGTTTCTACGTCCTCTATATCGTACTTTTGTTTTCGGAACTCTATTTTGCCATGCGCATCCATTTGATTAAAGCATCCTCCTTGAATGACTGGAAAGGCAAAATAGCCAAATTCCTTTCCTTCGGCAGCAAAGATACCTCTGAAAGATCAATACAGCATGATCATAAAGTGCTCAAAATCCTGGGCACCATTGGACTTCCGGTTGCGATCTTCGGAGTTCACGGAGGAACCGGTGCTCTCTTTGCAGTTGCTAAGGCTCGTCCCTTCTTGAATTCGGCGTTATTCCCTGTTATCTTTGTTGTCTCTGCCCTTGTCTCAGGTACTGCCCTCTTGATCGCTTTTTATGTCATCAGGAATAAAGTTTCAGGAAATCCGGTTGATCAGAAGATGGTTAAATCCCTGGCCGGGTTATTGGCGCTCTTTCTGTTTATCGATGTTGGTTTAGAGTTTTATGAATTTTTAATTGGAGCTTATGGCTTAGAACATGAGGAGTTAGCAACTATAACAACAATGATTAAAAGTGATTTTTCCTGGTCGTTTTGGGTTGTACAAATGTTTATTGGCGTAGTTGTCCCCCTCTTCTTGATTTTTGCCAGGAAAACCAAAGAATCGGTCAATGCCATTGCTGCAGCGGCAATTATGGTGGTAATCGGCATTCTCGGCGTGCGTTTTAATATTGTGCTGCCGGCTTTGATCGTACCGGTAATGACTGGATTGCCTGAAGGATATTATTACCCGACCTGGATTGAGATCTTAAGCAGCAGCGGGATTATCGCTATGGGCCTTTTCCTCTATACCCTGGCGGTTACAGTCTTGCCGATTCACACAGAATCAAGCCAAGTCTCATCAAACCATCTTACTTTCGACCATCGGACAACTGGAAGGAGTGAAGAAACTATATGAACTCAAAGGGAAACAAGCAAATAAAGTTTACACGGCGGAGTTTTCTCAAGGGTGGTGCAGCTCTGGGAGGGATCTCGCTGTTATCTCCCATGTTGGCAATAGGGTCTCCTCAAGAGGGTGCATGGCTGGATGATCCGTATGGAACAGGCCATGACAATCAGGATTATGGCGCTGAAAATGTGATTTATTCTCTATGTCAACAATGTAATACTTTTTGTACGATTAAAGCCATCGTAATTCCTCAAAAAGGGGACGGGCCTCATACATCGATTGTCCGGAAAATTGCCGGTAATCCGTATAGTCCGTTGACAATGCAGCCTTTTGGCCAGATCCCTTATAAAACATCGGTCAAAGCGGCTGCTAAAGGGAAAGAAAATGTGGCCAAAGATGGCCGTGGTTTCCGGGGTGGTCGTACTTGCCTGAAAGGACAAGCAGGGATTCAAACGGCTTATGATGCGTTCCGGGTGCAAAAACCTCTGAAAAGAGTCGGGCCCCGGGGGAACGGCAAATGGCAGAGTATTTCCTGGGAGCAAGCCATCAAGGAAATAGTCAATGGCGGTGACTTAGGCACTCCCGGGACTAAGCAGTCTTGGGCTTATATTCCTGAGAAGCCGGTAATGGGTGACTGGGAAAAAGTTAAAAAAGGAGAAATAAGCCAGGAGGATTTTGATAAAAAGTATCAAGATGTGCTCATTGATACCAAGCATCCGGATTTCGGCCCTAAGTCCAATCAATTGGTGTTTTTAGCCGGAGACCGCACATCGTTTTTTATTGATCGCCTGTGGAATCAAACCTTTGGCAGTGCAAATGCCTTTAACCATGGAGGATACTGTGGTATGAGCGGAGTGATTGCGAATGTTCGCTCTTTTACCTCACCTAGCCCAAAAAAGCGGATGTACGGGGATATTGACCACTCGCAATTTCACATTGTTTGGGGTACAGATCCCCTGGTTGCTAATAAAGGGCCGACTTGGTTAGCTCCCAAATATATGAACGCTTTACAACGAGGCATGAAGTTGGCCGTCATTGACCCCAGAATGAGTCGTATTGCTGAAAAGGCCCAGGCATGGGTTCCGATCAAACCGGGAACAGATGCCGCCTTCGCTTTCGGGATGGCACGCTGGATCATCGAAAACAACCGTTATGATGCCCGTTATTTACAGAATCCAAACATTGAGGCGGCAGCCCTGGACAAAGAGCCCACCTGGAGTGACGCAACCTTCCTCGTGGCAATCAGTGAAAAAGGGAAACCGAAACTCAGAGCGAAAGTTCTGGGAATTGGAAATGAAAAACAATTTGTCGTAATCGAAAACGGACAAGCGGTTCCGGCGGATAAGTCAGCCGAAGGCCAACTGGAAGTGGATATGACGCTCAATGGAATCCAAGTCAAATCTGCATTTACCCTTTTTAAAGAAAGGGTGATGGAGAAGACGATTGAAGAGTATGCCAAGATCTGTGAAGTTGAGCCTCAGCAAATTATTGAACTTGCTAAAGAATTCACTTCCCATGGTAAAAAGGCTTCAATCACCTCTTATCGCGGTCCGGCCATGCGCGTAAACGGTTATTACAATATTAGAGCGATCAATATGCTTAATCATTTGATCGGCAACTATGATTGGAAAGGCGGCAGCATTTCCGCAGGAGCCAACTTCAAACCCTTAGACGGCCGTTATAAGCTAAATCAAGTGCCAAAAGCTCATAATGCTTGGGGTTTGAAACTCGTCAGGGAAAAGGCCGTTTATGAGAAGAGTTCTCTTTTTTCCAAAGATGGCTACCCGACCAAACGTCCCTGGTTTGTCTTGGGCGGTAACCTTATTCATGAGGTCTTGCCGAGTGCTTCTGATCAGTATCCGTATGGCATTAAAGCTCTTTTCATTCACCGTACTTCTCCCATTATGTCCTCACCGGGAGGAGGAAAACAGGTTGAGATTCTCAAAGACACCAAAGCCATTCCCTTGTTGGTTTGCTCAGACATTGTAATCGGTGAGACATCGATGTACGCGGATTATATTTTGCCCGATATCACCTATCTCGAGCGCTGGGGGCTGGAATCAATTTACCCGAACCAGGAACTTAAATTAACTCAGATTCAACAACCGATCACTAGGGTATACCCGGAAACCCGTCCGGCTGAAGATACTTTCATCGAGATTGCCAAGCAGATGGGACTGCCTGGTGTTGGGGAAAATGCTTTTTCCGACGGAAGTTCCCTCTACCGGGCCGAAGACTTCTACCTGAAGGCCGTAGCCAATATTGCTTTCGCTGGCGAAGCAGTGCCTGATGCCGATGCTGAGGAAATAACAATATTTGAAACAGCCAGAAAGCAAGCCTTGGGTACGTTTTTCGACTTGGCTGCCTGGAAAAAGGCCGTAAAGCCCGAAGAGTGGGCAAAGGTAGTTTATGTGCTGAACCGGGGCGGCCGCTTTGAAGCATTTGGCCAAGGGTATGAAGGAGATTATATTAAATATAAACTTGCGGCAGAAGCAGACTTTTATGATGAAGTAGCAGCTAGAGCCAAAAATTCATTCACCGGCAAACCTTTCGACGGGCTGCCCAAAATCACCGGAGTGACTTTCTATAACGGAAAAGAAGTTCCTACGGACGGTTATCCTCTTACATTTATTAACTGGAAGTCTCGCAATATCGGGACTCATCGCGGGATTGTTTCCGCCTGGTTAAGGGAGATTGAAGGAGAAAATTTGCTCTGGATCAATCCTGTCGATGCTCAGACCAGAGGCTTAAAGAATGGAGATAAAGTAAAAATTAAATCTCCCAGCCATGAAGTGACAGGGTCGGTTTTGGTTACGGAAAGGATTAGGCCTGGTGTGGTTGGAACACCCTATAATTACGGTCACTTTGCCTATGGTTCCCGGCCGGTGGAGATTGACAACAAGATGATTGAGGGAGTAAAACCCTACGGTCACACCAATTGGGTTGCCGGCATGCCACGGACTGGTTATGCCAAAGGCCGTGATACCGGTTTTTCAGCCAATGATTTGTTACAATTGGATATTTCCTATAAAAATGCGGGAATGGTGGACCCCATTGGCGGCGGTGCCGCCCAACTGGATACCAGAGTGGAAGTCAGCAAGATTTAGTAATTGTAACCACTCAGTAATCAGGAGTCAGGAGCCGGGAGTCAGCATGAGAAAATGGGTTGTCCTCAAAGAGGATAAGAATTGTTACCAAATCTACGATTTGGCAACAATTCTTTATCCCCATAGGGGATAAGAGTTCTTCCTAAATCATAGATTTAGAGAACTCTTTACCACCCATAGGGGGTAAGAATTGTAACCAAATCATAGATTTGGACAACTCTTTATCGTCTGGAAATATTCTGACTTCTGACTACCTAAATAGTTACATTAGATTTTTCCGGGAATGGCGTGGTAAACTAAGCTAAGGAAATATCAACAGGAGGGTTTAAGCGTGAGTAAGTGGCGCTGGATCATAGGAGGTTTAGCATTATTCTCCCTCATAATTGGGGCTTTATTATTCGCCTTTCCTGTTGAAAAGCAACCGGTGGCAAAGATTGGCATCTTACTGGCAAATGACAACCGTCTCGCCAAAGTTGAGGGATTGAAAGAAGGATTAGAACGTCTGGGTTACCAGGAAGGACAGAGTATCACCTATCAAATTATTAATGTGCAAAACCAATTCTCAGATTTAACGACCATGGCAAATCGTTTAATTGCCGAGAAACCGGATGTATTAGTGGCAGCGGGTGGAGTTGAGGCTCAAACCCTTAAAGAACTGACCGCGAAAATGAAGCATCCTATCCCGGTCGTATTTATGGGTATTCTTTCTCCGGTGAGCATCGGATTAGTGTCTAACTCATTTCATCCAGAGGGAAATCTGACTGGATTAAATAATTATCATCTTGAATTGACACCGAAACGGCTTGAACTGCTTCATCGTTTGCTTCCGGATATCCGAAATGTTGCGGTGTTGGGAGATACGCGTGTTCCATTCTTTCAGCAAATCCAGTTAAATATACAAGAAGCCGCGAAGGAGCTTTCATTAACCCTTGGTATGTATACTGTTTCGACCCCTGAAGAGGTTACTAAGGCTTTTCAACGGATGAGCAACGATAAAGTGGAAGGTATCATACTGTTGCCGGGTTTTTTTCTGGAAACAAGCACCACACAAGTGGTTGAACTGGCTATGCAGAAAAAGCTTCCCGTTTTTGGTGTATATCCAAGTGATACTGAGGAAGGCTGTTTAGCTTCTTATGGAACTCCTTACAAAGCTCAAGGAGCTCAGACTGCCCAGCTCATTTATAAGATATTGCGTGGGCAAACGCCAAAGGATATTCCGGTAGAAACGCCTGAAGATCTGGTTTTTTCTGTTAATCTCCGTACAGCTCAACAGTTAGGAATCCGCCTTGCACCGAATGTATTAAGCTTCGCAGACCAAGTGATTCAACCATAGGGAGGGAGAGTTTGTGAAACAGGCATCATTTCCATGGTTAATGCGTATTAAAGGTCGGGTTCTTATTTTTGGTATTGCTATGTCTATATTTCCGTTACTTTTCCTCGGTTTGGCGAATTTTAATGCAACACGGCTATATTTACAAGAACGCATTCAACTACAAAACTTCGAACGAGCGACGGCACTTGCTGAACAGATTAGCGAATTTGTCCAATATAAAGCTGCCAGCATGAGTATCGTGACTTATACTAATGCCTCGACACTAGTTGGACAAGATCCTATAGCGCGGGAGATGATTTTGGCGACACTATTACGACAGGAATCGTATTTTGAAGCCATTGAAGTGGCTGATCTCAAGTTTAATGTTTTAGGGCAAATCGATCGGCGTAATGTAATTTTGCCGCTAAAGGCAGACGTTAAACTCAACCATCGCGATTTGACAGCAAACACCTCTTTCTCAATTAGCCCTGTATTTTTCTCAAATGATGGACGACCGCAATTTTATTTGACGGTAGGAATTCAGGATCCCCTGACTCGCAAGAATATAGGATATTTACAAGCTAAAACAGATCTTAAAGGAATGGTCACTAAGATTGCCAATTTGCGCATTGGACAAGCAGGGTATATTTACCTGACCGATGAGTTAGGGAATTTGATCGGACATACCGATTTTAGCAATGTTTTACGTCAAGAGAATGTGCGCCAGAACCCTGACGTTCAAGCGTTTTTAGCGGGCCAGCGCCCATCACCGCAAGGGACAGAATATAGGAATTCTGACGGTGTACAAGTTGTCGGCTTATTTGCACCTGTAGAAAATCTCAATTGGGGTGTTTTTATAGAACAGCCAATCCGTGAGGCCTATCAACACATCTATGAATTTTCCCGTAAACTCCTAGGAATCTTGCTAGTTGCCATAGCCTTGGTGACCTTGATTAGTATTATGTTTGGCTTAAAGCTGACGCGGCCGATTGAGAATCTCGAAGGGGAGGTCCGACGTATTATTTTGACGGGGGATCTGAAATCGGAAATACCACAACAGACCCAAGACGAAATCGGACGACTGGTCCAGTCTTTTAATCAATTACTGGCCCAACTCAATGAAATATCGATAAATCTAATAACGGAAAAGGAATTGCTCGCAACCGTTGTTGGTGGAATTGGAGCGGGTATGGTCCTTCTTGATTCAGACAAGCGTATTATCTGGTGGAATTCTATTTTTGCACAATGGTTCGCGCGAGAAGAATTTTTGCTTCTGACTTGTGAAGAGTTTATCGGTGAGGAGGGCGCTGACTGTAGCTTTACGGAAAACGGCAGCATTATCACTCATGATATCAAAGGCAAACGTAGTTATTTGCGCAAAATGTACTATCCTTTGCACCAGGAAAATGTCACACAGCCTGCCTATTTGGTTCTTCTTGAAGATGTTACGCAACAGGTGGAAATGGAAGCCCGGGTCATCGAAACAGATAAAATGGCAGCCGTCGGCCTGTTAGCCTCTGGAATTGCCCATGAAATCAATAACCCTCTGTCGATAGTATCAGCTCATAGCGAGGATATGTTGGACCGATTAAAGGAGGAACCGGCTCAACTGGAACAGGAAGACCTCGTGTCGGAATTGCAGATTATTAATCAACAAATAAGTCGCTGCAAGCAGATCACAGGTGGGCTTTTGCACTTCGCCCGAAAGCGTCAGGACACTCGGGACCTCATTAATATAAGCACTTCAACGGTTCAGACAATCGACCTGCTTGAATACCGGGCTAAACAAAAGAGGATTCAAATCGCCTATGAAATGGATAAAGACCTCTACGTTTTTGGGAACGAAAACGAATGGCAGCAAGTTATTTTAAATATTGTTACAAATGCCCTTGATGCCTCTGAGGAAGGCGGAAAGATAGAAATTCGGACGCGGTGCATACGAGGGGCAATCCGAGTGGTGATCGAAGATAACGGTCAAGGAATCCCAGGAAGCCAGCTAAAACGTATTCTCGAACCCTTCTACACGACCAAGCCTTCTGGACAAGGAACGGGTCTGGGTCTGTTTGTTAGTTATGGTATAATTCAAAAGATGAACGGCCAATTAGAGGTTCAAAGCGTTGAGGGACAAGGAACAATTGTAGAGATCACCTTGCCAAATGGCTCTTAGGAGTTGAAAGTAAAATGAAGAAGTATTATCCACGTATCCTGATTTTAGATGATGAGGCGGCTCTCCGCTCGATCATCAGAAAGCGTTTAACCCGCAAAGGCTATGAAATTTCGGAGTCCGGAACAGCGCGGGAAGGACTGGAATACCTTAAAGACCATGTTCTATCCGTAGTACTCTTGGATTTACGCTTACCCGACGGAGACGGGCTTGAAGTCCTTAAGTCCATGAAAAAACTTCAACCAGACCTCCAAGTCATCATGCTGACCGGTCACGGAACCATTGAATCAGCAATTGATGCTATAAAAAATGGTGCGTTTGATTACCTGACCAAACCCTGCAATCTTTCAGAACTGGATGTTATCTTGGAAAAAGCGGTGGAACAGCGTAAACTGGTTATGGAAAACAGCGGTCTGCGACAGGTTGTACACCGTCAAACCCAAGAGATAGAAATTATCGGGGAAAGCCCTCAGATGAAAACCCTGCTTGAAATGACGAAAAAGGCTGCCCAGAGTGAATCTGCGATCCTCATCCAAGGAGAGACCGGTGTGGGCAAAGAGCTGATTGCCCGTGCTCTACATCTCTGGAACCCAAGGTCAGAGTATGCCTATGTTCCCTTAAATGCAGCGTCGATACCGGAAGCTCTTTTGGAAAGTGAATTATTCGGGCATGAAAAAGGTGCTTTTAGCGGAGCAGGAGCGCATAAACTGGGCTTGGTCGAACTTGCTGATCACGGAACTCTTTTCCTTGATGAGATAGGGGAAATGCCACTATCCCTGCAGGCCAAACTCCTTCGTTTTTTGGAGACGGGAGAGTTTCGCCGGGTTGGAGATAATCGACTAAGGATGGTGGATGTGCGAATTGTGACTGCAACCAACCGGGATCTCATGGCTGAAGTTAAACAGGGTCGGTTCAGACAGGACCTATATTACCGACTCAATGGGTTAATTCTTGAGATCCCCCCTTTACGTGAGCGAAAAGAAGATATTCTTCCTCTGGTTGATTTCTATTTGCAGAAATTCCGTTCACCGGGACCCGAGAAGTATTTATATAGTCTTTCCCCGGAAACACAGACACTGCTATTGAATTATGATTTTCCAGGCAACGTAAGGGAATTAGCCCATTTAATTCAGCGAGGAGTTACCATGGCTAACGGTAAGATTATTTTTCCGGTTGATCTCTGGCCGAATTCTCATTTGGACAACAAGTTAAACGATGATAGGATTCCCCTCGACAATCAATCCGTTTCCATCAAAAGACATTCAACTCTCGTAGAGATAGAAAGAGATTACATATTAGATACTCTAAAAGAACTCAACGGGAACCGGGCCCAAGCCGCTAAAATGCTCGGAATCAGCGTCCGTAACCTTTACCGGAAATTAGAGCAATATGGCACTGAATAATATCTTAGGTGCAAAACATATTAGTCACGTAAAGAGGAGTAAAAATGAATAATTGTATTTTCAATAAAACTATTTTACATATTTTAGATAATAAGCTACAGGTTCCAATTCTATCTTTAAAAGAAATGAATAATGAAAACGATATTGAGGACTGTTGTTAAGGACCACGGATTTCTCGATGAGATTAAGAGTGAACATTGTCCTTCCCGTTTTGATGAACAAAAGGATGCGATCGATCAATCTTATAAGACAGGAAAACTCCTTTTCCAGGAGCAAGAGGATTAAGTTTTTAAAACAATGCAATTTTTTTTGTTAATAGTGGTCAGACCTTCTTGTTTAAACCTATTAAGAGTGTTGGTAACCATAACTCTAGAGGCATTTACCAAACTAGCTAGATCTTGGTGAGTCAAATGGATAGTAATTAACGTTCCTTTACCGATCGGTTCACCATAATTACGGGCTAGTCGTTGTAGCTATGAAACTTAAACTTGAGGAAAATCGATTTCTACCTGTAAAGCGTCAAGAAATTTATTAAATGAAGTAAATAGGTCTACAACGGAGATGAATTCAACGAAGTTAGCATCACTATAACCCAAGTCTCTCAGTTGCTGAAATTCACTTTCAGAGATTTTATGCGGCTCTCGGGTTGCTTTAATGGCAAGATTCAAGAGTGTTTTGTACGCTGGCGAGATATCTGCTGAATTCACGTCGTCGAGAAGTTGAAGTATCTTTTCCCGGGGGAACCCCATCATTTTTAAAGCCGCACTATGAGCGTCAACACAGTAACTACAACTGTTGGCCTGGGAAACAACAACTGCCACCATTTCTTATAAATCCATGGGTAGCTCTCCTTGAGTCATAACGGCCTTGAATTTCATAAAGTTAGCCTCTAGAATATCAGGATTTAGGGCCATTGCCCTAAATAAATTAGGAACCATACCAAAGTTTTTTGTGATTTCAGCAAATATTTCACTTGCCTTTCCCGTAACTTCAGTAACCCCAAGTATTTTGATTCTAGCCAATCTTTTTCCTCCTTGTTAGTGTAGTGTACTAGTTCTTCTAGCCAGTTCTCCTTTTGAGCTTTTTCACCACCACAATCCCTTTTCAATCGCTCAGAAGTCACGTGCTAGGATCTCATACTAAATGAAATAATTATTTCCGTATGTAATTTACATTACAATATTTAAGAAAGATTTATAAAGAAAAGCCTAAGCTTTTCCAACAAAGAATAACTCGCACTTATTATTTAAATAAATGAAATGTGATTTCATTCATATTGACGTTAATAATGGTTTACGTTCTAGTAAAACTGTCTGCACGTAAGTGATTTGAAGTGAAAGGGAGGATTGTATTGATTCTCGGGATTAGTGCTAGTCCAAGAAAAGATGGAATTACCAGTGCGGCAGTAAAAGCAGTTCTTAAGGCGAGTGGGATGGAGTACGCTTAATTTTTTTGGAAGAACAGGGTAAAATAGAGATGGTAGTATTACCAATGTAAAAGGGAGTGCAGGGTTTATGAGTTTAGTATATTCGGTCTTTGTTCCGCATCCACCCATCCTCGTACCAGAGATCGGACGTGGAGAGGAGCGTAAGTGCCAAGCGAGTTTGGATGCCTACCATGAGATAGCGAGTCGTCTCGTTCAGGCGGAGGTCGAGACGGTGATTCTGGTTTCCCCTCATGCACCGCTTACAAAGGAAGGGATTACACTATTGACAGAGGAGGTTGTCCGAGGGAATTTCGCTCAATTTGGAGCTGCGCAGTTGAGTTTTTCATTTGCATGCGACACTACGGCGATTGTGCGATTTCAGAAAGATTTGTCGGGAGTTGTTCCCATACAGAAGTCTATGGATCACGGTGCACTTGTACCACTCTATTTTTTACAAAGGACAGGTTGGAGTGGGAAGGTTGTACTTATAGGGATGCCCTTGGAGCGACCGGAAGAATATGGTTTGCGTATTGGTCAAATTCTTGATAAGCTGCCTGGACGTTATGCACTTGTGGCTAGTGGGGATCTCTCTCATCGCTTAAAGGAAGACGGCCCGTACGGCTTAGATCCTGCTGGACCTGAATTTGACCAATTCGTAATCAAGACTCTGCAGAGAGATCCGAAAAAGATCGCCAATTTACCGGCTGACCTTGTCGAAAAAGCGGGTGAATGTGGGTATAGGAGTCTTCGCTTGGCGCTGGCTGCAAAAGAAGGAGCACCCGAAGTACTGTCCTACGAAGGACTGTTTGGAGTGGGATATCTAGTGGCGGATCTGTATCATTCCTCACCCTTGCCGCAGTGGGCACGACATTGTCTTAAGGGCTATTTACATAAGAATGACCCTGTTACGTCGGATTTACCCGACATTTCCACACCTGAGTTCGCTGTGCGGAGGGGATGTTTTGTAACTCTAAAACAAAACGGCCAACTGCGTGGATGTATTGGAACAACCGAGCCTTGGCAGGAAAACCTAGCGTTGGAAATTCAACATAATGCGATTGCTGCCGGAACCCAAGATCCGCGTTTTCGGCCTGTTCGAATAGATGAATTGGATTCCCTGAGTTTTACGGTTGATGTCTTAGGTGAACTTGAGAAAATTGCAGGACCGGAAGATTTGGATCCCTGGAGGTATGGAGTTGTTGTTCGCCAGGGTGGGAAAAGCGGACTTTTACTCCCCCACTTGGAAGGGGTAGATACGGTTTCAGACCAAATCAGTATTGCTAAACAAAAGGCAGGGATTTCACATGAAGGCCCAGTCGAACTTTGGCGCTTTGAGGTCAAGAGACATTATGAGTAATACAGATGTAGGAAATACAAATAATATAAGTAATCCCAATGAGTTAAGTCATGCGACTTATACGGATCAAGACTCCTATAGGGCGAGTTGTCTGTTGTGTCCCCAGCGTTGTCAATTAAAACATGGGCAGTCGGGACGGTGTCATGCTCGGGAAAACCGAGAGGGAGAGGTCGTATCTCGAACCTATGGTGAAGTGGCGGCTTGGAATATGGATCCGATTGAGAAGAAGCCTCTTTATCATTTTTATCCCGGTTCTTGTATTTTCTCCGTTGGGGGTTTTGGTTGTAACCTAAGCTGTTCGTTCTGTCAAAATTACGAGATATCCCAGCAACATCAAGTTGGGAAAAAAATAACTCCTGCCGAGCTTGCAGGGTTTGCCGGTCAGGAGCGGAATTCATTGGGGTTGTGTTTTACGTATTCAGAGCCGAGCGTGTGGTTTGAGATGATCCGGGATACTGCTCCCCTGGTGAGAGCCCAAGGGGGGAAGGTGGTTTTAGTGAGTAACGGAACGATTTCGCCACGCTTTCTCGAGGAGTTAATTCCGTGGCTGGATGCCGTCAATATTGATATTAAAGCATTCTCAGAGGAGTTTTATCAACACTATTGTGGAAGTAAACTGGCTTGGGTTTTAGACAATGTCGAGCGTTTAGCTGGACGAGTTCATCTTGAAGTGACAACTCTCGTTATTCAAGGGGCTAATGATGATCCGCAAGAGCTTACCGAATTAGCACGGTGGCTACGCCAGCTCAATATTCCACTGGCATGGCATTTGAGTGCCTACCATCCAGCTTATCGACTTGCGGTTCCGCCTACGGAGCGAAAGACCTTAGAACGAGCATGGGATATAGCCAAAGAGTATCTGCCCTATGTCTATTTAGGAAATGTTAGAGGTGGAGGCACGACGTTTTGTCCCCAATGCGGTGAAGCGGTGATTCAACGTGAGCCTGTTTTAGTTAATCGCCTGGTGGACCAAGGATGTTGCCCGAAATGTCGCGCTGCTATTTTCGGGGTTGGCATGATATGATAAATGGCAGTTTCTTGTAATTAATCATCAATAACCCAACAACCCAGAGGGCTCTTGTTGCCTAGGTAATATGAAAAGACTGATAGAAAGGGTGACTGGTGTCCCCACCGTGACTGTGCCATTCAAAATTTTAGGAGCTAAAAAATGCAATATGACAAAACTGTGGTTTTAATCCATGGATACAACAAAGATAAATCAGACATGTTTACCTAAAATTCAACTTGACTGACCTAGGATACAACTGTGTTTCCATTAATCTTCCTACTAGGTTTGGGACACTTGACGACTGCGATAAAGTTCTACAAAGTGAGCTTAGTAAAATGCTCCCTCCCATGTTTGAACAGCAACAGATTCATTTGGTTGGACACAGTATGGGCGGCCTCATCATTAGGAGTTATCTAGCAAAAAACGCCTTTCCGAAGATAGGCCGTTGTGTATTAATTGCGCCACCTACTAATAGAGGATCCAAACTTGCTGACCTAGCTCACAAGGTATTTCCACCAGTGTCAAAAGTATTTAAACCTTTAAGTGTCCTCAAGACTAATGGTACTCAGATTTCGAAACCGGTTAGTATTCCATGTCCTGAAATCGGAGTAATTGCTGGGAACAAAACTGATACTCCGCGCGACTAAAGTCGACGGGTTCTTAGGTACATAGACTTCCGATCTACTCTCGCTTACTGGCATGGTATTTCATCGGCAAGGTACAACATATAAGGACTGGTCTGCTTCCCTAAGACTTTACTACCAAACAGTCCGTTGACTATATTAGCGGTAGTATGACGCCCGCATCATGACGCTTTTTTGGGTTTTAGTTAAATTCCCATGCTGACTAGTTTACGGTTCGTTGAGGTTTT
>LADV01000290.1 GCA_000961805.1 Peptococcaceae bacterium BRH_c23
CCTTGGACTAAAATCTTGGTTGTTTCATTAATAATAATTGCCATGCTTCCTACGCTCCCTTCGCTTTAACAAAGGCGACAACTTTGGCCACTGCTTCGTCAATTTTTCGATAAGTCTCAATGCCATGTTCACGTAGAAGAGCTATTCCGGCTTCTTCATTGGTGCCTACCAACCGGATTACCAGCGGAACTTGAATATCCATGGTTTCTTTGACTTGAATGATCGCCTTCGCTACCACATCGCAACGGGTAATTCCTCCGAAGATATTAATTAAGAGGGCTTTAGGCTGGGTGGAAAGTAAAATTTCCAAAGCGCTGGCAGTTGCTTCCTTGCTGGAACCGCCGCCGGCATCCATAAAATTTCGAGGACTTGAACCAAATTCGTTAATCAAATCGAGGGTAGCCATGGTGATTCCTGCGCCATTAGCCATGACGCCGATCTCCCCATCCAGTTCGACATAGGAAATCCCCAGTTCAGCAGCTCTTTTCTCCACGGCAGTCTTTTCTTCAACTAGGGGAACATCCTTCCCAAACCGAAAAGCAGCGTCATCATCAACCGTCATTTTGCCATCCGCGGCAAGGGCCTGAGAATCCGCAACAACCAATGGGTTGATCTCGATTAGTTCAGCATCATACTTTCGAAAAGTTTGATAAAGTTTCAACATAATATCGGCGACCTCTTTGGCGATCTGACCTTTCAGACCAAGCTGTCGAGTAATCTCTCTAGCCGCATAAGGTTGTAGCCCGATGTTAATATCGATTAAACGTTTAATCATTAACTCTTCCGCTACTTGCTCAATCTCAACACCCCCAGCCGCAGAGGCAATCAATAACGGCTTGCGGCGTGCCCCATCATAGGTAATCGCCAAATAAAGTTCCTTTTCAATGCTTAATTTTTGCTCGACGAGGATTATATCGACCTTAAGTCCCTTAATGTCAGTCGCCAAGAGTTCCCGCGCCTTTTCCCTAGCCTCTTGAGGGTCCGAAGCAAACTTAATTCCACCGGCCTTACCCCTCCCCCCAGAGAGAACTTGGGATTTAATGGCGACAGGACCGATTTGGGCAACAAACTCTGCTACCTCATCGGAACTAGTAAACACTCGCCCCTTGGGAACAGGGATCCCGTTATTCCTAAAAATTTCTTTGGCCATGTACTCATACAATTTCACCTAGATGGCTCCTTTCAGCATACCTTATTACCTTAGTGAGCGAAGGTTGGTCTGACTTTTAGCTCGGTTATATATAAACTTTTCAAACTATTTGTTTCTTTGTAGTTCTATGTCGTTAGAGCGAATACCTTCTCAAAACATATATTTTGTATACAATATTATGCGAGGGGTGTGACATGTTTCGTATATTATGGCATATCAAAAGGCGACCCCAAACGGGGCCGCTCCATTCAACTTGATATATTAAATAATGTTAATCCTTAAGTGCTTTATACTTATCCCAATAAACAGTTTCCGTCAACACTTCGCCGCCAATACCCATGTTACTATATTCGTGCTCATCTAGGGTGACAGTAAACGCTGCCATGGGAATACCTAAAGCTTTAGAAGCTGCTTGGCTCATTCCATGAATTAAGCTCCTCTTTTGATCAATGGTCAGGACAGGTCCATCAAAACTAATCATTGGCATTTACAAAAGCACCTCCGCTAATTCATTTCTTAACTCTCATATAAAATTCCCATTAAAGCCACAAAACATGTAAACTATTTTGGCTTCTTTAGTCCTTTTTGTTTTTACCTAATCTGGCAGAAATGCCCTCTCTAAATGTAAATGCGGATCTGTATTAAATGTAATGCAACGGGCAAATGTCGTGTGGGGACGGTCCTTTTGTGTCAAAAGGACCGTCCCCACACGACTATAAAAAGCGTACTTTTTCAGAGGTTTCGAACCGTCCCTACGACACGTCAAAAGGACCATCCCTACAGACTAAATCTTCTTAGTCTTGCAGACAGGACAGTTCTGCAAAGCCAAGGGAATCTCAAGCCCACACTTATCCATCAAGTCAGCATTGACTAGAATTTCAGAGGTCACCCCATCTGCTGCAATCTCTCCGTTTTTGATCACAATGGTCCTATCACACATCTCGAAAATCATATCTAAATCGTGACTTGTGATAATTTTTGTGTGTTTAAAGCTCGTCAGCAGTTCCATGACCCTCCGCCTTGATTTGGGGTCCAAAGCAGCTGTGGGTTCATCCATCACCAAAATGTCTGGCTGCATTGAAAGCACAGAGGCAATAGCGGCAGATCGCTTTTCCCCGCCGGATAACTTGAAGGGGGCTCGATCTTTTAAGTGAAGGATTCCAACCAACTCCAAAGCCTGAAGGACACGCTTTTCAACTTCCTGTTCGTCAAGTTTATAATTGCGAGGTCCAAAGGCTACATCATCGTAGACGGTGTTCATAAATAACTGGTCGTCAGGGTCTTGAAAAACCATACCTAGCCTTTGGCGAATCATTGGCAGAGTCTTTTTCGTAACCTGGACATCTGCCACACATACTTCTCCCTGACTTGGAAACAAAACTCCCATGAGTAACATCAGCAGCGTAGATTTTCCTGCCCCGTTCGCTCCAATGATTCCCACTGACTCCCCATGATAGATACAAAAGGACATTCCATTGACCGCTTTATGTCCATCTGGATAACTATAATGCAGATCCTTGGCCTCAAGTTTATGATGACTCATCTTATCACTCCCGTTATCACTGAACCTATTAGCATCGGAATATTGTAAATCCTCGCTACTGCAAAGAAAAACACCCATCCTGCCAAATAGGCCAAATCCCAGATTCGAATTTCCTTGGAGTCCCCTGTATGGTATTCCCCAGCAAAACCTCTTAAACACATCGCTTCGTAAATACGCTGGGCTCTGTCAAACGTGCGGAGGATTAACTGCCCTGCTAATGATCCCCAAGCACTTCGATGAACACCCTTCTGTTCCGGTGCTCTTAGTGAATAAGCCCTTAAAGTTCGGGCTACTTCCTCCATCAGGACAGAGATATATCGATAGGTCAAGAGCAGTTGGAGCACAAAGATACGAGGGATTTTCAACATCCTTAAGGCTCCTGCCAGCCGGTCCATTCCTGTAGTAGCAATCAGAAGCAGGGCCGCTGTTACTGTCAATCCGCTCTTGATCAGAATAGAAAGGAAGGTAATCCAGCCTCTTGAGATTTCTTTTCCACCCAGCATATAGATTTGATGGTCGAAGAAAGGGTTTAGGATCCCTATTCCAATAATGAACGGTGAAACAAGTAAGATCCTTAAAAGGATGGGTTTAAGCGGAAGTTCTGCCAAAGTAAAAACCATCACCGGGTATAAAAAATACGGTAGCAGACCGTCAATCTCATATCGCCCAAAGGAAACAACCACAGTTAAAAAGCTAACTGTGGTTAATAATTTTATGAGAGGATGTAACTTGTGTATCAAGGTTTCCTGCCGAGCTAGATCATCAAGCAGCCGCATATTATACAATGAATTCATGATGTTTGCCATATCAACAATCCAATCTAAATTTATAAAACAAAACTATAATGCATCTTAGAACAGGCCCCGCCAAATTTAGTGAACTCGTTCAACTAAAGTTGAACATCGAGTCTTTGGGTGAGAGTCTCACGACTGGATGAATGATTTAAGAATTTGCTCTCATCTTTCTTCGTTTCAGCATACTGATACCCGCACCCACAAGGGCGGCTAAGCCAAGCGTCATCCCGCCACCGATTAATCCCGCAGTACTCGTTCCACCACTTACAGCAGGCCATGCTTCTTTGCCTTCTCCAGCACTTTGTTCTATTTCATTTACTGGTGCCTTAAAGGAATAATCCGGTAGAAATGCAATTTTACTCTGTAGGTCAGACAGTTGCTGATGTAGGCCATCTGGAGCCTCCAGTTCGGCTGTACCGGCAGTCTTGATCATGGCCCACTCCAAGCCATCCGGATTGGAAGAAGCAAACCAGGATAACCCTACTCCTGTCAGCACCGCAACTATGACGAGTCTTGCAACAACCTTTTTTATGGTGACATTGCCTATAGCTTCTCCTGAACTAGCTCTTTCAATAATTTCTGGTCGCGAGTTCCAAATATAGGTTACTACAGCAGCTGTGACCAGACCCTCAATTGCACCAATGGCCAGATGAATGGGTTGCATTAATAAGACAAACGTCCCAAAAGGCAACTCAGTCTTCCCTGAAAAGAGTGTTTCTAGCACGACCCCGAAGGCACCCATCTGAAGGCCGATGATTGCCGTAAGGACGGATGCCAAGACTATCCGTCTCGTTGTATACCCCTTTTTCATGAACCCTTTATAGATTAAGGGATAGGCAATAAAACAGGTGAAAAAGCCCATGTTAAAAACATTACTTCCTAAGGCCAGCAATCCTCCATCAGCAAAGAAAAGCGCTTGTATCGTCAGAACGGATGCCATAGTCAGGAAGCCCGCATACGGTCCGAGCAATATCGCAAGAATTAAACCTCCCCCAATATGGCCGCTTGAGCCCGTTCCCGGTATCGCAAAATTGATCATCTGTGACGCAAAGATAAAGGCTCCCATGACTCCCATTAAAGGAATTTTCTTTTCATCCATCTCGGTTTGAATTCTTTTAATCGAATAGGCCGCAACACCTGCTGTTGCTACCCACATAGTTGCACCCACTATTGGTGAAATTAAGGCATCTGCCATATGCATAAGTATCCCTCCATCTATTATAATTCATGTCATGTTCTTTGTCTTTTCGAGCTGATGAAGTAATTCTAACTCTCCCTTCCTTTTAGATAAACAAAAAAAACCACAAAGTAGACCCTATTGAGTCAAACCTCCATGGTTTTGCAAACACCTTCATGGTCTTGCTCTTACATATTTATTTTCTCAAATATTCTATACGACTTCCCTAAGGACATATATACCATATTCCATCCTTGTTAGTCAATAGATTTTTGGCTCAACTGTAAGAAAGGAGTCCTCTAACACAATACATGGTCAGTGTAGACCACCTGGCACCCAGAGGTTCCTTGTTAATTTTGAGAGTCGAGGTAAATTTCTTGGTAGGAGACTCAATAGATAGTCTACATTTAGATAATGATTGCCGATTGATCCATATGTTGGCTCAATTCCCGGTCTTTTGATACGTTTGAGTATTTCTATCCCCTATCTAGCATAGCCATATTAAGTATGGGGGTGGGCAAATGCAGTTTAATATAGTCCATTTATTTTATTTAACGTTTATAATCCACATAATAGATACATTTGCTTACTCCGTACGGCTTAATTACATTAAAAGTGGACAATTTGCCTTATCCTTGACCGTTTTCAACTTATTTTATTTAATCTCTCTGATTGCGCATACTATGCAGGCTCCTTTAATTGGAGGTTTGATGGATAATTCCATCTGTCAAAGTCTTGATCCTCTACCTATTATCCGCAAGGTGATTTTTGTAGCAACTGCAGGAACATTCATTGGGATAATCTTAACTCCCACTTTTTTAAATGCCTTCAATAGAGTAGTGAATAGACTGGAACAAACAGGCTCCGTGCCAGCCGTTGTCATCAATGCCTTAAAATTTCGGAGTATCCGAATATTATTTAAAAGTATTATTTTGCCTACCCAAGAAATGGTTAATCATCTGCCCTATCATAAAATTCCTATTAATTTAATCGTGCTCAATGCACTTGTCACTGGAATTTATACCATCGGGGTAATGTCGGCTTATTATGCTACTTTACTTGTTGACCCTCAGCATCGTCTGGCAGCTTCAGCTTCGGCAGGAATAATTAACACTGCCGCAAACATTATCTTTATGCTTTTTATTGATCCCAAATCATCAATTATTACTGATCAAACATTGAGGGGAAATCGTCCTTATAAAGAAGTTAAAGCCCTTGTCGTTATGCTAATGAGTGCCAAACTCATCGGAACCTTAATTGGACAATTGCTCCTTATTCCAGTGGCTCAAGCCATTGCCGCTATTTATAAATGATTGCACACGATACAATACTAAAGCTTAATTTATTCATTTCGAACATATGTCTGGCAGGAATTCATGTGATGTTGTAGAATACTAAGTATAATCATAGTTCGCAGGACCATGAAGGTGTTTGTGACGACCATGGAGGTCTGACTTTGATAGGTCAGTTTTCTTATGGTCTTTTTATTTTGCAAAAAGGGGGATCTGAACTCACCTGCAGAAGAACTCTTTAACTTCTTCAGGGCGTCCTTTGAGTTACCCGAAAAGGCAAGCATCTTTACAACAGTAAT
The DNA here is from genome assembly GCA_000961805.1 of Peptococcaceae bacterium BRH_c23. The sequence continues at coordinate 6,256 of LADV01000290.1, forward strand.
TTGTGAAAAGTGTGGAGAAGGCGCTCCCGAGCACAAGATGCGAATCAATGACGGCAAAAAAGTGTGCCTGGACTGCTTCAAGGACTATTCGAGAGGGTGGTAAAGAGATGGATAAGAAAATGGACGAACATCTGCCGGAGGAAAGGAGTGTTAAACTCATAGCAGCACCTATTACTTCAACACCCGTATTAAAAGGTAAGGATTTGGTGAACTTGGTTAAGGATATAAATAAACCTGATACAAACAAAGACCGTAGACAAAAAGCGTTAAAAGCCCTACAGATTGTTACGAAAGGGTAGTTTCTATACATGTTTTATCGTGAAGATGAATTCGAAGATATATTACAGGCGGTAGTTCTTGTTCCATACTCCCCGGGATATAAACTCGGGGATTTTGATTGTGGGATCGAAGATCGCCTCCCATCAACGATATACCCGTGAGCAATACAATTTACTTGTATATTTGAGGGCCCAAGTTCTTTCGCCAATGCCTTGGTTAGACCAATGATACCTGCTTTAGCAGTAGAATAATGGACTTCGCAGGAAGCCCCTACCATTCCCCATATGGAAGAAATATGAATGATTTTTCCTTTCTTTTGAGGAATCATATATTTCAAAACTTCTTGCATACAGATAAAAACGCTTTTCAAATTAATTGCCCCATCTTGTGCCTGTTCATAGCTTTCCAATGTATAGCTCCCGTCAGAGCTTTCCCCATAGGTGATGGCCGCCGGAACAATCCCCCCTCCTTCTTCCGAAAGAACATTGTCATACAAGCGGTAGCTTTGGGCATAGGTCGTCACAAAAACCTTGAGTTTGCCGTCTTCCCGATAGCTGGCAAAGATATGGGGGGCCACAACGCAAAATCCGCTTTGCCATCCCCTATGCTTTTGAACTTCCGTCTGATAGACGAGCTGGGCAACGGGGTCATTCCCTTGATAGGCAAAGTCGGGCAAGCTGACTTCCCGGCGAATCTGAAGCCGGCTGTACCATTCCTGAGGGGATCAGGTTTCATCGCTGACATTATTTCTTACCCCCAACAATTCCTTACCAAGCCTCATTAGAATTTGCCCCCGCAATCCCTCGGCATTTCCTGCTTCAAACTGGTCTAAAAGATAGGGCAGGGCATTCTCACCCCCATATTTGATGATACTCTCATAAGCCATTTCGTGAGCTTTAATATAATCTCCATAGCCCTGATCAATTTAGTAACCCCATAGGATAACTATTAACTGAAATTTAGAAGACTTCGATATACCCTCTATTTAACTTGATAAGTTCAATAAAATTGTTTATACTTTGTATAAACAAAATTGAAGGAAGCGGTGACACAATGAAAGCAATGGCCCGAAAATGGGGAAATAGCATCGGCATAAGGATTCCTGCTTCAATGGCTAATTCAATAAAAATCAACGACGGGACCCCAATTGATGTCGAACTTGATGGAGAAAAGATTATAATCACCCGAAAAAAATATAACTTAAAAGAATTGCTCGCGCAAATTCCTGATGATTACGTGCCGGAAGAGATTGATTGGGGAGAACCAGTGGGAGGGGAGATATGGTGAGCCAGTACACGCCGGAACGCGGTGATATAGTATGGATTCAGTTAAACCCACAGGTTGGGCATGAGCAGCAAGGAACCAGACCGGCCTTAGTTTTATCCGCAAAGGAATATAATAGCAAGACTGGGATGGGGATCTTTTGTCCGATTACAACCCGGTTGAAAGGATTCCCATTTGAAGTTAAACTTCCGGAAGAATTTGAAATCAGAGGTGTCGTTTTGGCCGATCAGATTAAGTCCCTGGACTGGAGAGGTAGAAACGCGAGTTTTATATGCAAAGTGCCGGAAGAAACGATTCAAGAGGTTATTCTTAAACTAGAAGCGATCATAAAATAAGCTGTGATAATAAGTCAGACCAATTCCGGAACTGTCCTTCGTGAGAAAGTGCGCAACGTTCGAATGAAGGAATGGGAGCAAGAACGTAAGGAACTCCGTGCTCTTCCATCGGTACCGTTTCAATGCTCTCGGACTCATATGGTTTCCACAAGCCGGTTGCTCCTCTTTCAGTTTGACCGTAACTATTACTCTGTTCCAGTCGCTTACGGAAACCGAAGTCTTCGAGTGGAGGCGTTTGTTGACAGAATTGAAGTGTATGATTCCTCGAACAGGGTCGCAGTACACGAGCGTTCCTATAGCCGTGGTGAAAAGGTGATGGAATTAGAGCATTACCTACCGATCATTAAAACGAAACCACGGGCTGCTAAGAATGCTCTGGTGGTCAGAAAGCTTCCTGACGTGTACCAAAAGCTCAGAATCCATCTCTACAATAAGAACGTTGAGGGTTACCGTGAGTTTGCGAAGATTCTTTTACTCAACCTTGAATTCAAATTTGAGGACGTTCTTTCAGCCGTAGAGGAAGGACTTAAGCAACATTCGCCCACTGGAGAATCGATACGGCAGATTCTCACCTCTCAAGTCTCAAACCAAACGATTTCAATAAAAGACCAACCTGAATCTCCGCTAGTTGACCTCAATGTCCCAGTAGACACACCTCCATCTGATGGGAGGGTTGTCTCATGACGGAGCTGCTTGATGCTAAAGAAGCCATCGTGGATATTCACTGTAAACAACTTAAACTCCCTGGTTTAAAGGCCCATTTTAGAGATTTAGCCCGTGATGCCATGACTCAAAATCAAACTCCGATCTCCTTCTTGGCAGCATCCTTGGCTAAAGAAGTTGAGGTTCGAGTCCAGAAACGGCTAAACACTCGCTTAAAACAATCTCGAATCCAAGATATTAAAACAATCGAAGGCTTTGACTTTACCAGCATCCCGAAGGTCCCAAAGAACAAGCTGATTTCCCTTGCTGAGTGTAAATTTATTAAAGATCGTGAAAACGTAATATGTGTGGGGCAGTCGGGAACCGGAAAATCTCACATAGCCACAGCAATTGGTATCTCAGCAATCCAACAGGGTTACAGGGTACGGTTTATCAAGTAAGTGATCTGATCCAAGAGTTGTTAAAGGCAGAGAGCGAATACCGACTACCTCGTTATCCTGGATGAGTTAGGCTACATTAATCTTGGCGCAGGCAGTCCATTAATTTTCCAGTTCTGCTCTGATCGCTATGAACGTGGCAGCCTGATCCTAACCACAAACCTAGAATTCGGTCGTTGGGGGGAGGTGTTTGGAGATAATGCCTTAACCGTAGCTTTACTAGATCGGATAACCCATCATGCCCATGTTATCCCTTTCATTGGTGAATCCTATCGGTTTAAGGAAAGCAGAGACAAACTGGAGTAATTAATTCTAGAGAAAATGAGCTAATGTTCCTGAAAAAAGAACCGCTTTGGGGTAGACTTGACATGGGACCCTACGGGGGATGCTTCAATGGGTCGAGGGCTGTGTAAAATAATATTTAAAAAGAAAAAAGGCTCGACCTAAATCGTGAGAATTTAGGAAGAAGCCTTTTTAATAATAAATACGGTATTATATGATAAACCCAGAGGATATTTCGCCAAAAATTCTTCGATTGTAATATTTTTTTGGGGATGTTTTTTCATAATTGTGACAATATCACTTCCGATGTCATATTGACCCTGAAAATTATCCAGTACTATATCAAATATAAGAGTATCATTTTTATTAAAAAAAGCTTCAATTATTTTCTTAATTTCCGTTTCGTTGTTCGTTTTACTATCTGCATAAAATTCACAAGAGCATCCCCGAGTTATTTGATAGTAATTCTTATTTTCGATCTTATGGTAAACCTTATTAGAAATTTCCTTAATTCGAATATTGTAATTTGTTAAGTTTTTACTAATTAAGATCTCTTCAATAGGTTCTTCAGCTATTACCGTTATAAAGTAACACATAAATACATAAATCCTCCTATATAAATATTGGAAACTTATTATTTTGCAAGCTTCTACCCTTTTCCATTTGAAAGGGTAGAAGCATTTGTTATTAATGTAAAAAAATCCTTTAGTAAATTACTCGAACGAATGTCCACCAACTTGAACCCAGAGATAGGTACAATGCCAATGAGGCCGATTATTCGGCATGTCATTTAAATCATGCCCAGAATGCCAAACGGGGCTACTACCAATAGAATAGTAATCAGCAACCCAATAAGCGTCTCCCGGGATAGGGGAGAAAATGTTCCCGCCGTTTCTCACTATAGATGCTGCGGAGTAAAAGTCTGTCGTTCCTCCAACTGTTATACCCCCACCAGGACCCCAATTCAAGAACGCTAACCAATAACGCGGTCACCTAGTTTGCGATTGTATTACATTTATGGAAACTAATGAAATATTTCTATACTTTTTGATTAGCCACATTGTCTTGGTCTCCTCAAAGAAGCTATTATAAATAACATTATCCTAGATTTCCCACTTTGTCCTCAGTAATTTCACCAATTGGTCCTCAGTAATTTACGACAAATAATTACGCACTTCGATTTTATAAGTTGAAATTGGTAAATTTTGGTCCAACCCATTTTGAGCATGCATAAAGTGGAAAATATTTATTTATTAAACTCCCTGAAAAATAATTTTCTGGACTTCCACCGACCGATCTGGTACTCTAAACGGCTCTTTCTCAAATAAGATGACATCATCCGGCAAGGTCACTCATTTTTAGGACATTATAGGCATTTATCAGTTCAATACCAGCTCGTCCTCCACCTCTACGATGCTTCATTTTAATTCTGCTATTCATGCCTTCCGATGGCCCATTGCTAATGTCTTTATATATCAAGCTATTTTTTACAGCTTCATAATCATCAAGCAGCCCATTTGCATATTGTGCGAGCGGAGCAATTTCACAGCCTTTGTATTTAGTAATAAAAAAGTCCAATTCAACGGTACTATAGTCATCAAACACTTTATAGCAATCGCTCAAAAAAATCACAAGAATCATAATCACTGGATACAAAGCTACTGTTTTTTCAAAAAGTTTTTTTT
>LADV01000238.1 GCA_000961805.1 Peptococcaceae bacterium BRH_c23
TAGAGGGGTTTTAGCTTATACCAGGGTAAGAACAGATTGTAAACTAAATGATTTTAATGTTATTGAAACCGATTATAATTTTGGGTCTCAATCAGCCTTTTATGTTAGTTTGGGAACGAATCTGGATCAAACCAGACTATATTTAGGGGTTTATGGCTCTATGAAAGTGACTGATTTTAACCAAGGTACTGTTTTTGAAATTGTTCCATGATTCATAACCAGTATGAACATCGGTAAACCTCACTTATCCATAAAATAAAATCTACTCCAAGAAAGACTGCCTACATAGCGCTACTTATAAGAAAGTGTCTGTTAGGCGACGGACTATGCCCCGCAATTCAGAGACGACCATGGAGGGGAGTCCCTTAAACGTTCCCCTCGAACTTTATTAATGCATTAAATAAGAATGTTGTGAATAATGCATGGCAACAGTGACTTATGATAAGAATTACTTACATTCTCTTTTCTTGATAAACGAAGCAATTTCTAGGATATACTTTTGTTGTTCTTCATCTGGAATCATATGCCCAGACTTCAGAAACTTTACAACCTCACAAGAGGGGATCGCTTGTGTGTACAATTGTAAAGTTTCATCTGAGATATCCGATGGTATCTTAGATTCTTTATTTCTACCAACAAAAAAAGTAACGGGGATCTGCAATTGTGACAATCGGGAAGAAAAATCAACTTCGATTGCATCTCTCTCAAGTCCTTCTAGTGCTCTACGACGCATGAAATTGAGTAGTGGCACTCCCAAATATACAAGGTTGGACCAAAAATCTACATATCCAAGACCTGGTTTACTATGTATTGGGGGTTGGTCGACGAGGATAAGTCCACGCATGTTCTGTTGATTCTTAAAACTCCATCCAAGTGCATAGGATGCACCCCGTGAAAATCCTAGAACACAATAGTTTTGAAGCTGGCAATGCTTAACAACTGCATCAATATCAGAGAGGTGATCGTCAAGATCGTAGCCTGTTGCAGGAGTTGAACTTAAACCACGACCACGAAAACTCAAGGCAACAACATGACTAGAAAGCTCGGAAAGTATTGGAATAGCCCGCTCTGCTGGCTCCCAAAGTCCGCCGATTACAAGTAGTGATGGCGTTTTACTAGAAAATATTCCATTCTCCAGTACATGTATTTTTACAGATTCATTGTGAACAAAAAAACTTTTCATCAAAAATCTCCTCCTTTCCAAATTCAGCTCACATATCTTTGAAATCGGCTTTTTGGCTAATTTTACTTTTTTACTATATCTATAAACTCCTCGTTATTGATGGCCCGTCCTAATTGGACCGATAATCCTTTAATATCATCTAATAACTGACTTAATTTCTCATCAGACGGTACTTCTAAGTTTAATTCTTTTAAACGCCAAATGATATTTGCTTTACCGCTCTTCTTCCCAACTACGATATCATGTTTTCTGCCTAACAATTCAGGCTCAAAAGGTTCCACTGTAACCGGCATTTTCGAGAGGGCTGCTACAGGGATGCCGGCCTCCCATGTAAAATTCCCACTTCCCACGATCGGCTTATGGGGAGACAGGGAATAACCTGATAATTCGCTGACTTTACTAGCCAGTGCTTGAAGCTTCGTTAAATCGACTCCTGTTTTGATCCCATAAAGCAATTCTAAGGCCATTATAATCTCTTCGGTCGCCGTGTTACCCGCCCTTTGCCCTAAACCGATAAAAGAAGAGCTAATACTGGTAGCGCCCATCCGAACGCCTTCAAGGCTATTAGCAATTGCTAAGCCAAAATCATTATGACAGTGAATTTCGAGTGGAGTATTGGTAATTTCTCTGGCGAATTTAAAAATTGCATTGATAGCTTGAGGTGTAGCAACCCCGGTTGTATCAACAAGCGTCAACCGCGCAGCTCCAGCTTCATTAACTGCCTTACGAATAATTTTTTCAATAAAACTGGGCGTTGCTCTGAACACATCCATTAGAAACAAAGATGGATTTTGTCCGTAGTCCCTTGATTGGGAAACAGCAGCATAGGCTTTTTCGATGACAGTATCTTCTTCCCAGCCAAATTGATACTTAATTCTGGGATGACCAGCTGGTATTTCCACGATTGGGCCCCAGACACCACATTCTTTGGCGGTGAGGATATCCTCCTTATTAGCCCGCGCCAAACACGTAATTTTAGCCTTTAAACCGGCATTGGCTATTCTCTTAACACTTTCTTTTTCTGCAGGACCGACGGCGGGGAAACCTGCTTCAATGTACTCAATTCCACAAGCATCGAGTTTTTGAGCAAGTTTAAACTTGGTATCTGCATCAAACATAACCCCAGGAGCCTGTTCACCGTCGCGCAAAGTAGTATCATGAATTGAGACATGTGGCAGTTTATCCTCACCATTCATAAAGTTATATGAACTCACCCAAGCATGCTCAGTTCTCCATGGTCCTTTTTCAATATCAAATTCTTTCATTTTCATTCTCCTCCTAATATAGCCTTATACCCGTTTTTTTAAAGTACGTTCCAATAATATATTATACATTCCAGGACGCCGAGCTAAATGATAAGGTAAATCGGTCCGGGCCTCATCTAGTTTTGTCAGGTCGATTGAAGCCACTACTAATTCATCGTCCTCGCCCTGAGCCTCTGCCAAAATCTCCCCTCTTGGAGATATCACTGCACTACCGCCTAGATAGGAAATATTCTCCTCCACTCCAGCCTTTGCTGCAGCAATTAGATAAATTCCGTTTTCATATGCTCTGACTGCTAATAATTGTCGCCACTGTTGCAATCGATCTCTGCGACCATAAGAAGGCGAGTTTGTTGGTAGAAATACCACCTGGGCTCCAGCCAGTGCCAAACAACGAAAACCCTCCGGAAAATGGCGATCAAAACAAATCTGAATGCCAAATTTCAACCCTTCTGTTTCAAAAACCGGGAAACCCAAATTTCCTAGAGAAAAGTACCTTCTTTCATAATTGCGCACTCTCCCCATAACGTCCGGCTGGTCTAACGGCAAATGCATTTTTCTATATTTGCCAATCATTTTTCCATCCTTATCAACTACCAGCGCCGTATTATAATAATTACTTTCCTCTCTTTCCGCATAGGGAATGATCAAAGCCATTTTATAGCTCAAAGCCATTGCGCTGATACTCTGTAAAAATTCATCGTTATCTTCCAAAAAGTATTTCCGATAGCCTGTATCCGGTTTACTTCTAGGAAAATAACCACTCAAAGCCAGTTCGGGGAAACAGGCAATTTGTACTTCTTGCTCTGCTGCACTTTGAACTAGTTGTTCCATCCGCCGGAGAGTATCATTTAAGGTAATTACGCCTCTCATCTGGATGGCCGCAATTTTTAATGCCATATCTACCCTCTCCTAGCTCTGGCCAATGCTCGGGCCGGCCCACCACTCGCTCCTACTAATTTGATAGGTAAACATATTAATTCTACCTTTCTTTCCGGCAGCTCATCTAGAGCGGTCAAGTTCTCTAAAATACATACTTCTCCCTTTAAAAGGATCTGATGCACAGGTGCGGGCGCCGGCACAACTAATTCATCCCCGATCCCATCGGGAGGAAAATCCAAACCTATCATTGGAACCTTAGAATCTACCAACCAATGAGCAAGTTCCATGGAAATATGGGGGTTGTGACTATAATAACGACTAGTGTTATAATGCTTGCTCCATCCTGTATGAAGGATCAGTCTCCAACCTTCTAAATTGGTTACTCCTATATTAACCAAACTATCTTTCACATCTACAACGGTTATGGCATAATCGTTCTTCACTTTATCTACCAAATCCACTATAACCGCCTGACCACAAAATATTTCTGGTGCTACTCTATCGATAGTTTTTCCGTCAGTATAAAAATGATAGGGTGCATCAACATGGGTACCCACATGAATACTCATAGTTAGGGAAGCATTATTTCGTCCATGGGTTTCATGAAACTGAAAAGACTCCAGTATTGTGGATGGATGGCCCGGTAATTCTCCATACCCACTTGCTATCGGCTGTGATAAATCATGGAGCCAATTATTTTGGGTCTTCAAATTTATCAACTCCCCCAATACCATAATAATCCGGCAGCTCGAAGGCTCGCCAAGGCAGAACCACGATCGCGCCACTCGGGCAAGCTAGTTCACATAGATAACAGCTTTGACAATCTAGTTCATAACGAATTTCAACACCTGAATTTTCCGTTGCAAAAAGGACATTCATGGGGCAGATTTCTACACATTGCAAGCACTCAATACATAAGTTTCTATCAATTTGCTTGATTGTCACTTTAGTCAGCCCCTTTTTTAATCCACTGGACTGTAAGATGCTTTTCATCACTCATAATTCCTAGAGGAAATTCCATGCCGGGATCCTTGGTGGAATAGTCCTCACGGTAATGTGCGCCACGAGTCTCTCTGCGTGCTAAAGCGGATATTAATGATGCTTCGGCCACCTGGGCGGAACTTCTTGCTTCATGCCATAACATTAGATCATGACTACCGTCCGCACCAATCTCATTATCTAACATCGCGGAGATTTGCCGAACCTTGGTTAACGCTTCTTTCAGTCTGTTTTCACTCTTGATCAGACTGACATCCAATCTGCTTATCAAGCCTGTTAATTCATTCAGAAGTTCCCTTGCTCCAGACTTTCTCTTCAGTGGTTGTAACATATTTGTTTCAGCAATCTGCCAAAGTTCTTCCTCCGCTGTTATTGAGTTAACCTCCAAAGCATAAGCCGCCGCATTTTGACCGGCTAAGCTACCCGTATAATTAGCCCAAGCCAAACTGATTCCAGTTATCCCAACACAGGCACCCACTATCAATCCTTTAGCTGCACAGTCTCCGGCGGCAAACAAGCCTGGAACTGTACTACAGGCATTATTGTCAATAAAAATACCAGCTGCCGAAGCGTTTGAAGTACCGGTAAATGCCGGTATCACCAATTGCCTATGGTTCGATAAATCAACCTGACTTTTTTGCAGGGCCAACATTAGGTTTGGCATTAAATTAGTCACTAAATCCCAATCCTTAAACTGCGTTAAATCCATATATATTGGACCATGACCAGCCTGAACTTCTTCTGCCATTGCTTTGACAGCAGCATTGCCATTTATTTTATTGCCTAGTGGACTACTACCATTCCTATCCAAAAAAGCCTCACCTTGTTCATTAACATACCGTCCTCCATGAGCCATGAACTTAGACTGTCCATAGGAATCAAAAGCAGCCAAACTGACATTATAATGGTTTCCGTATTCCATATAAGCAAGCAGGGCTTTTGCCTGCAGAGCTAGACGCAAACCTTCTCCCGCCACCACATCTTGTCCAAAGAAGGGGCCTCTGTAGCTACACCCTCCCGAAGCAAGCACTATCGACGGGGCACTCACTTTTACTGTTTCACCGGTCAAAACGTTAAAACCAACTACTCCAGCCGGGCAGCCGTCTGACATAACGATTTGTTCAATACTGACACGTTCCAAAAAACGAACTCCTAAATCCAAGCACCGTCTGCGATTTTCCTCTTGAAATTGCAACATTGGGGCCAAAACACATTTAGTCATCGGCCCCCGGCCTGAGCGACGTATAAATGATCCAGCGGAATCCATCGCAAAAGGGAAACCGGACTTATGCAATTCTTCGACTAATCTATATTGACCCTCTAAAAAGCTCCTAATCCGCTCCTCATAATTTAGACCTTCACCGGCATTTATATAATCATTTACCCAATCGTCTAGTGCATCTTCTTCAGGAAACCAGCAGAGAATATCACCGGCAGCAAACGCAGTAGGGCCACTGGTACCAATGCGCGCTTTATCTATTAATACTACACGCGACCCTTTTTCCGCCGCCGTACGGGCAGCGTTTAATCCTCCAAGCCCCCCGCCCACTACGATTACATCTGTATTTATAATATTATCCAACGGAATCACCACAACCGGCCTTCAATTTGTCAGATGTATAGGGAATGATTCCACCGCTTTCTAGGATCCTAACCATTACCGGAGGTAATTGGGCAAAGCTAATTTCAACCCCAGTTGTAAGATTTTTTACTTTGCCTTCTGCCAAAGAAACCTCAAGCCTGTCCCCTTCAGAAACAATTTTTGTAATTCCAGGCAATGGTATCGCAGCCATCCCGATATTAAAAGCATTCCGAAAGAAGATACGCGCGAATGATTCTGCTAAGACGACTGAAATACCGGCAAACTTTAGAGCCTTGGCAGCATGTTCACGACTTGAACCACAGCCAAAGTTTTTCCCGGCAACAATAATATCTCCCTGCTGCACACCGGCAGTAAATTCAGGTCGCACTGCCTCAAGCGCGTGGTGTGCAAGTTCATATGGATCAGTTATTGGCAAATACTGACCAGGTATCAATTGTCCTGTATCAACTCCATCTGATAATAACCATACTCTTCCGGAATAATTGGTTCCCATTTTTAGTCCTCCTTTAGATAAGATCGTGGGTCGACTATGTGCCCTGCTACAGCAGAGGCAGCCACGGTTGCAGCATTACCAAGATATATTTTTGCTTTCGGTGCACCCAGCCTAGCCACAAAATTTCGGCTTCCGGTAGTAATACAAGTCTCATCATTGGCCATCGCCCCCATACCGTAGGCGCCGCAAGGTCCACAACAAGGATAACTGACTATCGCACCTGCCTGCATGAAAATATCCAGTAAGCCCTCTTGGGAAGCACGCAGCCAGAGTGGACGTGTAGAAGGTACTATAAGTAGACGTACTCCAGGTGCGACTTTCTTGCCTTTCAGAATACGGGCGGCTGCTTCTATATCCTCGTATCGCCCATTGGTACAAGTTCCAATGATTGCTTGGTTAATAGTCACACATTCCTTCTCTATTTCCACAGCCGTCTTTACTTTGTCAGGAGAATAGGGTTCAGCTACCAAAGGTTCCAGATCAGATAAATCAATATCTATCTGTTTCAAATATTTAGCGTCCTTGTCACTTTTCAAAATAGGATAGTTTTGAATACCTTTTTGATTCAAATAATCCTTAGTAATTTCATCCGGCTCAAAGACCGCGTTTTTAGCTCCCGCTTCCAAGCACATATTACATAGTGACATACGGCTGTCCATCGATATTTCGCCAGTTGCGGGCCCTAAAAATTCAACTGCTTTATAATCAAAACCGCTCGTCCCTACCATGCGCAATAAATGTAAGGCAATATCTTTACCATAAACGCCCGTGGTTAAAGACCCTTTCATTTCAATCCGAACTGTTTCCGGCACCATAAACCACAGACGTCCGGTCGCCAAGACCGAGGCCATTTCACTGGAACCAATCCCTGTCGCAAAAGCTCCTAAAGCGCCTGCGGTGACAGTATGAGAATCGGTAGCCACAAACACCATTCCGGGTACAACATGTCCTCTTTCCGCAATCAAATCGTGACAAACACCCTCGCCTGTATCATAGAAATTTTGAATGCCTTGTTCTTTTGCAAAAAGGCGCATCAAATGATGATTCTCGGCTGCTTTCTCAGTCTGTGACGGAGTACGGTGGTCTATTACCATCACTACGCGGCTGTGGTCCCAAACTTTTTTAACCGGTAATTTAGAGAACTCCAGCAATGTCATTGGTCCTTGATGATCATGAGTCATTACTAAGTCAACTTTGCTATCAATAAAATCTCCTGCCCTGACTTTATCTCTGTCAGTCGACAGGGCTAAAATTTTTTCGGTTAGGGTTGAACCAACTATACTTTCTGACACTTTATTCACTTCCCCTTGTGTTCTATTATTACGTTTCAGTTACTCGATTGCGTCGGAACAGCTTGGCAATAAACGGAGAGAAAATTGCTCCGGCAATTAGAATAATGAGAATAACGCTAATCGGACGACTGAAATAATAACCAGCTAAATTGCCATGCGCTAAAACGACTGATTGTCCAAAGCCTTTTTCAGCCATCGGTCCCAGAATTAGTCCCAACACAACAGGCGCCGGATGAAATTGGTACTTACGCATGATATATCCTATTAACCCAAATACTATCATCACCCAAACATCAAACATGCTGTTGCCCATAGAAAATGAACCTAGTACACAAAGGGCAGTAACAATCGGTGCTAAAACTCTATTGGGGATCCTAGTAATATTTGTAGCATATCGGGCAATAATCATCCCAAAAACACCCATTAATATATTAGCAACGAGAAAACCTACCATAACCGTATAGGTTACATCTGCATATTTTGTGAACAACTCCCGACCAGGCATCAATCCTTTAATCATTAAGGCTCCCAACAATACCGCCGCAGTTCCGCTTCCAGGAATACCCAAAGTCAATAGTGGAATCAGGGAACCTCCAGTAACAGCATTGTTGGCTGACTCACTTGCCGCTACCCCTTCGATAGAACCTTTACCAAATTCTTTTTTATTCTTGGAAAAACGTTTTGCTTCATTATAGCTGACCCACGAAGCGATATCCCCGCCGGCACCGGGCAAAATTCCTATTAAGACTCCAATTCCCGACGAACGAATAACAGCTATCCAAACTTTCTTTACTTCTGACAGTGTCGGTACCCAACGCCAATCTAACACTTTGCGCGTTTCGAACTTCCCTTGTTCCTTTGCTGTCTCTACCATTATCATCACCTGAGAGAGCGAAAACAGACCAATCATCGCCGGAACAAAAGAAACCCCGGATATTAAACCGGTAATTCCAAATGTAAAGCGCGGAAATCCCGAACTTAAATCCGTACCGAAGGTCGCTAAAAGTAAGCCTAGAAACCCTGAAATTAGTCCCTTCAGTAAAGAATCTGAGGCTACTCCAGCAATCATTGTCAAACCGAAAACAGCCAAGAGAAAGTAATCTGACGGTCCAAATAATAATGAAACTTTAGACAAAGGGGGCGTGAGCGCAAGGAGTGCAATACCACTGACAACCCCACCAAACACTGAACTATAGGTTGATATTCGCAAGGCCGACCCAGCTTTACCTTGTTTCGTCAATTCGTACCCGTCAATAGCTGTTGCAGCTGAAGCCGAAGTCCCTGGAGTGTGAAGCAATATCGCCGATATGGAACCGCCATAGATAGCCGACGTATATAGTGCTACCAGCATAAGCAGACCTGCAGATGTCTCCATACCAAATGTCACCGGCACCAGTAATGCCACACCCATATTGGCTGTCAGACCAGGCAAAGAACCAATCACAATACCGCCGATAATTCCTATAAATATGGCAATCATACTATTGAATGTAAACACATTAGTAAGAATCGTGGAGATAGAAACATCCATATTTACACCCCATTAAAACAAAATCCCCTTTGGAAGAGGCACACGTAATTGTAATACAAAAAGCAAATAGACTACACTTAAGAGACTGGCAAGGGATATTAAAATCGTTAAGTAATTTTTAACTCCTAAATACATCATAAATAGTGCCCCAAAAATAGCTGTCGAAACAAAAAAACCAAGGTATTGAACTCCAAATACGTAGATAACACAAAAGATTAAAGTCAGATAGGGTCGACCAGCTTTTCTAAAATCGATTTTTACTTCATTAGAAGTTTCAATTTTCTTAGAACGAAAAGTAGTCCACAGTAAAATGAGACTAAAGATAAAAATGAAACTTAACATCACTTTAGGAAATGTATCTGCACCACTTGGGAAACCTTCTGCGATCACATAAAGGCTAATACTCATTACAAGCAAAAAAAGTACAATTATTCGATCCACGGTACGTTGACTCATAGCTTATCATCCTATTCAACAATTTAATGGGTTAGTCCGAATCCTAAAATCCTTTTGAGGATTTCAGGATTCGAGGATACCCTTTAGTCTTGATAAATCTTAAATCAGATATTTATCAGTTGAATAATTCTTAGATTCCCTTGGGTATTACCATCCCATGAGATTCTTAACGAGTTGTTCATTGGTTTTTAGGAATTTTGCATAATCGGCACCAGTCTTGACATCCAAAGCCAGGCCCATTTCTTTTGCTTTTGCCTGATGTGCCGGGTCATTTATAGTCTTTTTCAGTGTATCGGTGATTTTAGCAATCTCATCCGCTGGTGTTCCTGCTGGGGCTGCAATACCACGTCCGGCGAAAGCAATAGCATCAATGCCTTGTTCCTTAAAGGTTTTAACGCCAGGAAGGAATTCAGATTCCTTATCGTTTAAGATTCCTAAAACCCGAATTTTCCCTTCTTTTTGCAGGCTGAGTACTTCACTGACATTAGCTCCAACAACATCAACATGCTTGCCAAGGAGTTGGGTTAAGCTGTCTGCTGTTCCGGTATTTTGAATTACACTAAATTTAGCACCTGTAGCTTTTTCAACCTGCATGCGTCCGAGATCGTCATCGCCACCAACCCCATGACAGGCAATCGTTACTTTGCTAGGATTTGCTTTTGCATAATCCAGCAGATCTTGCAAGGTCTTAAACTGACTATCCGCATTGACAATCCAAACTCCGGCGTCTGTAACATGGTTCATAATCGGAATAAAGCTTTCCAAATTCTCTGTCCTTTTCAGTTTGGGATCGAGATAACCAGAAAACATGTTTGGTACATTTATATAGCCGATAGTATATCCATCCGGTTTAGCATTAGCCAGTTGACCCCAGCCAGTCCAGCCACCGCCGCCAGTCACGTTTTGCACTGTCACAGGTTGTCCCAGTTGTTTTTCTAATCCAGCAGCTAATAACCTTGCTGTTGTGTCGGTTCCACCAGGTCCATAAGCCACGATCAAAGTTACAGCCCGATTGGGATAATCACTTGCTGCTTTCTGGGTACCTTTGTCCTGCGGCTTGGCAGTATCAGTAGTTCCACAAGCAGTTGTAAACAGGGTAACTGATGTAATTAATGCACCAATAGCAAATAGACGAATACCTTTGCCAATTTTCATTTTTAAAAGACCTCCTTAATTATTCTAATTAGGAATTCCAATATGAAAAGCTAGCTATGTTGGCAACGAATTTTTTTACTTTTTACTCTTTTTCACTCCTTCTTAAATATTGATTAAGCCTTACCTCCCTCTTAAAATAATTTAATATCTTCTACCACTTACCCAAAACCCTTGCCATCCGGTTGAAGCCCTCTTCCACTTCTATATATGGCCTCAATAAGGAAATGCGGACAAAACCCTCTCCTGCCGGTCCAAAGGCTGTTCCGGGAAATACCATCACATTAGCCTGATCCAAAAGACGTACGCTAAAATCAAAACTACTTAAACCGTACTTTGAGATTTGAGGGAAAATATAAAAAGTGCCCATAGGCTTCACATACGGTATTCCGATTTCATCCAGACGCTGCATAGCTAAATTGCGTCGTTCTTCATAGATCTTAACCGTCTCCGCTACCGCTCCTTGATTATCGTTAAGAGCCGCCAAACCAGCTGCTTGGCTAACCGCTGGCGCGCAAATTGTTAAACTGTAGTGCACTTCCAGCATAGGCTGTACAAGCTCGGCTGGACCTGCTAAATAACCTAAACGCCAGCCTGTCATAGAGTATGTTTTGGAAAAACCATTGATCACAATTGTTCTTTCCTTCATCCCCGGCAAGGCGGCAATACTGGTCCATGGTACCCGTTCAAATAATAATCCGGAATACAATTCATCGGAAATAACAATTAAATCATGCTTTATAGCAAAGTCGGCAATTTCAGTCAGTTCTTCTATCCCCATTAAAGTACCTGTAGGATTATTCGGATTGATTAAAAGCAGGATCTTACTTCTTGGTGTAACTATTTTCTCCAATTCTCTTACCGTAACTGACCAATTGTCCTCTGCAAATGTAGGGACCGGAGCCAATCGACCGCCTGCCAGGGCGATGGAAAAATCATAAGGAGTGTACCGCGGTTCTGGAACCAGGATCTCATCTCCGGGATTCACTAAAGTAAGAATTGTGGTGACAATGGCCTCTTGGGCACCCGTCGTAACCATAATTTCCTGGGCCGGATCATAAGCTACTTTATCGAAATCGGCTAGATATTTAGCGATAGCTTTCCGCAATGGCAAAATACCAGCCCAAGGGGAATAGTGTGTAGCACCGTTCACAAGAGCATCCTGGGCAGCTTTAATAATATACTGAGGAGTTTCCAGATCCGGGTCCCCCCGTCCCAAGTTAACTGTGTCTTTGTAATTGGCAGCAATCTCCATCATTTTAGCCCGTTCGGAGACACCTTCCAGACGTACCCTTTCTGCTAAAAAACGTTGTAAGGATTTACTCACTGCTTTACCACCTTTCGGGGAAATCCCGTTTTGTAATGGTTACTTCGGTATCCTTAAGCTTAATTAAAAATTCCGCAAACAAATCAATCATTCGTGAATATATTTTTTCTCCTTTTTCTGCGCTAGCCAAAAAAGGATTGCCCATAACTCCAGCCTCTGAGTACTCCCATTGATCAAAAGCGACATGAATCGGGTATCCTTTGTACTTCATATTAAACCCGGAACCACTGTCTTTCTCACACCCCTCAGGCAACCAATCTGGTGAAAAAGGAAGCCCTTTAACCATGCGCTCAGTGCGCACTAATTCTGGACAAAACAGCATAGCACCAGAAGTTTCTACCTCCCCACAATGCCAACCAGGTAATTCGTCGGGTCCGTCGATCAGATCCTGGCAACGATCCGCAAACATTTCCGTGTCCCCGGCATAAGCAACAGCCAATGCTCCAGTTTCATAGCGCAGCGCACGGATAACATAATCCAGTGTAGGCATGTTAGCAGTGTGTCCAGTAACAAATACTATCTTCTTAAATCCATGATAGATTAGGCTGCGTCCGATATCATACATCACATGGTAAAACGTTGATGCGCTTAAAGTAAGAGTTCCGGGCTCATTCGGCCGCATATGGAAAGGACTGTAGCCATACGGCATCAAAGGAGCTACTGGTACTTGGGCCTTCTTGGAAGCCTCCATAGCCACATAATACCCGGCATAACTGTCAATACCGCACGGAAGATGAGGGCCATGCTGTTCCGTACTCCCGACAGGAACCACTACCACATCGGTCTTACTAAGCATCTCTTTGACATCCGGCCAAGCCATATCAAATATTCTTAGTTTCTGTGCTTCATAGTCTTTGTCCATCGTGTTCATTAATAATTCCTCCTTGTAAGATAGATATAGGGTCGATGGTTCAAAACCAACCCGAACGTTCCTTGATAACTTACTCCTTATTGTTCAGATGAATTAGTTGACACGTTGGACCTCAATCAGTAAATATCGTGCTATAATCACTTTTGGCAGAGAGATAGATGTGCGTTCCTCCTGGATCCCTCTTTTTGAGGCTTATCCGTAAAATAGCGTGTCACTCCACAAGAATGATTCGATGTTTAGCTGGTTGGGTCACTATTCTAGTGTTACCCGTTTCAAATGCAAGGTTGTTTGACATTCTTCTTAAGTGGATGCTCTGATTCATTCTGTTTGAAAGGTTGTGTTCCCTTGTCTCAGTTTCTTAACGATTTCGTAGTCGGAATCGATGTTTCCTCCGAATTCTCG
>LADV01000106.1 GCA_000961805.1 Peptococcaceae bacterium BRH_c23
GGGAGCAAGGCCTTGGCCTCCTTCAGGCGCTTGCCGACCTCGATGGTATTGGTAAGCATGATTTTACTTATCAGTAATGCTCAACTCCAAGAATTTAAAGCTTTACGAAAAATCAGTGCCAGTGTTCAAAGAATGAATTTAAGTCGTACGATTGGCTTAGAAAGCATTAAACATGGACTCCATGCAATAGGAGGATTCGGGCCTTAATACAAAGTAAGGAGAAACTCGGCTGAACCACGAAAAAAAGAGTAGAGAAGGTATTTTGCCTTCTCTGCTCTTTTTTTCACCCCTTGCATTCATGAGGCATATAGTATGGCACGGGACTGAATGTTTAGGGGGGGCATATGATGGATAACCAACAAGTTAGTTGGAATAGTGTGGGCTTACGTCTGGTTCAAGGATTAACGACAACGATTGATGCGGTTCGTCAACTAGATGTTCAGGAAGCTTCTTTGGTGATGCGCTTATTAGGTAAAAGCTGTACGCGTATGATTAAAGAGGGGGTAGGTCATCAATTCGGAATTGCCTTGATTGAGACGAGTGCACAGTTGGCCATGAAGGAAAAATTAGTTTTAGAAGATGTGCTTAAACTAATTACGGGCATTATTGGTAGGCTCTATTTTACTGCGAATACGGATGAAGAACGTAAACTTGTTGCCCAGCTGGAAGAGGTAGTTAAAAATTACCAAGGAATCTCATAGGTGCATAAGTAATTTTTCTGCATAGATTACCAATAAGTACTATTTCAACAATATAAGGAGGCATAAGCTTATGAGAATCTATTACGTACGGTTACCGGAATTTGTACTTAATGTTTTGAGAAAAGTTTTTCGCTAAAGTGGTCTGAAAGTGACTCTTCCCTCCTAGAATGTATTATAGAGACAAGCAAGGAGGGAAATCATGCGTCAAAGTCGGTATTTATGGTTACTTGGGATATCATTCTTTTGTATGGTCACGATAATCACCCTAAAAACTCCTCAAACGGTGATATCAACCCTAGCAGATCCTCAATTTGGAAGTTCCCCTCGAGCGACTATTCAGCAATTTTGGAAACTGATGGATCTGCGTCAAACTAATCTTGCTCGTGATTTGATACTTGTTGTGCAGGGGTCATCTGACGAAAATGAGTTTAAAGCTTGGGAGTCTAGGTTAAATGGGGATCCGTTGTTATCGTTACAAAAAGTTGAATTTATGAATTCAGAGTTAGATGGCTCGCAAGCGATTATTGTGCGCGTTTCTTGGACGTCGTCAGTTGATAAAGTTCAACAAGCAATGTTCTCTATGAGTTTGAAGCAAACAGAAAAGGGCTGGCGTATTCAAGGAATTAAGCAGATTAACAACCTCTCGTTTGTGAGGGGGGATCATGATGGATGGTCAGTCTCGAGCTAAGCCTGATAAACAGGGAGCTGGTATTCAACCAACAGTAGTTCCTATGCGATTATATGTGGGTGTAATACTCTTATTTATTGGGGTAATTCTGTATCTGTTTAGCAACTAAACTGAATTTTCAAGGACCATGCTTAGAACACGGATATTCCTAACTGGGATACTGTGTTCTTTTACTTTATACGTTTATTTTATAATTTGAATCCCTTATAGTCACCCGTATGTCTTGAATAGTTTCATTGCTAATTGCTAACACTGAGGCTGAATACAATTTTTCTAGTGCAAGGCGTGCGGAAACACACACTGAGATACTGTCTGAAGTCACATAAAAGCGCAAGTTACCGTGTTACACTAGTGAACATAAAGAAGGGGGTCATATCAATGGCAGACGTAAAAAAAGAGAATCTAGAGTTGGAGTGTGCCCATTGTGGAACAACTAGTGAATTAACTCCAGTGCTTACTTATGTCCATCAAGGAGAAGAAAAACATGTATGCACGCGTTGTTTACCAATGCTCATACATGGTTAGGGGATGAATCGATGCGTTTTACACTAGAAATGAAATTAAAAGATATTATGGCAACAAATCCTAAAACCGCTGAAGCGATGCAGGAATTAGGTCTGCACTGTCTCGGGTGTTCCTTTTCCGTCAATGAAACCTTAGCTAATGCTGCCCAAATGCATAACCTTGATCCCAACATTTTGTTAGAAAAGGTAAATTCAGTAGAACAAGGGGAAATGTCTCTTGAAGCAGCTGCCAAGGCTCAACCGCCAGGGTCAATTTTACAAATGGATAAAAAGACCTATTCCATTGCTCCACATATCCCGGCAGGGGTCGTAACCCCAGAAATCTTACGTAAAATTGCAGATGTCTCGGAAAAGTATCATGCCCAAGCGCTCAAAGTGACTTCTGCTCAAAGAATCGCCATTGTTGGCTTGAAACCAGAAGATGTCCCGAAAGTATGGGAAGAGCTCGGCATGGATCCTGGGCATGCAGTTGGGTTATGTGTACGAAGTGTGAAAGTTTGCCCAGGAGACACATTCTGTAAGAGAGGGCTACAAGAAACCTTAGCCTTAGGAATGGAAATCGATAAGCTCTATCATGGCATGGAATTACCTTCTAAATTTAAGATTGGAGTTGCTGGTTGTCCGAATAAATGTACTGATGCTGCTTCAGTTGATTTAGGATTAATGGGTACCAGTAAAGGTTACCATCTGTATGTAGGAGGGAATGGCGGAGTCAAACCAAGGCAAGGAAATATCCTTTTAGAAAATCTACAGAGGGAGCAAATTTTGCCAGTTGTTGATGCGGTCGTTTCCTTCTATAAGGAAAATGCAAAACCTCAGGAGCGGATAGGACGGCTCATTGATCGAATCGGTATAGACGGCTTACATGAATTTGCAGAGAAAGCAAGGCATTAAGACAGTAAAAAGCGGATGTTGATCATCCGCTTTGACTGTCTTAGTAACTATTCAACTATTCAACGTGTATGGCGTCTGTAGGGCAGCCGTCAGCTGCATCTTTGGCAGCTGCTTCATAATCACTGGGAACAGGGTTTGTATAAGCGACTGCTAATCCGTCATCCTCCATTTTAAAGACTTCTGGACAGAATTCAGGGCAAGCTCCACACCCAATACACGCATCTTTGTCTACTGCAGCAATCATTATGTATCCTCCTTTCACGAATCTGTAATATTATTCCCTAGTCAAAAGCTAACTATTCACCTGGTGTAACATAAAATCATATGTTTCGAAGATAGTGCTAATTACCCTTAATGGTATTATAGGACAGATAAGACATATAATTCAATTGGTGTTACATTCTGCTTTAAGTCGATCATGTTCATGTATATTCGTTTTTAAACTCAGCGTATGTTTCAAGACCGAAAAATGATGTAGAATTTGCGTTAAATAAAAATATCCATAAATATCCATAAAGCCATAGCTGGTAAGACTTTGATAATATTATTATCACTTTTCACAATTACCTTATTATTTGCGATTTCGACATCCACCATATCGTATAATAAGTGCACCGGAAGAAGACAGACACTTATAAAGCAAAAAGATGTCCGGAATACAGTTAAGGTGGTATTCGTTGAATGAGTAAGAAGATTAAAATTATTATTGCGGATGATAATCGGAATTTGTGTCAAATGTTACAAAACTTCCTCCAAGGTCAGGAGGATTTAATGGTTGTCGGAGTTGCAAATAACGGTTTAGAGGCTTGGGAACTAATTCAATCTCAGGAGCCTGATTTAATTATTCTCGATTTAGTCATGCCAAATTTAGATGGATTGGGAGTATTAGAGCGAATCAATGCCCGGACGACCATGTCCCGACCAAAAATTATCATGTTAACAGCGTTTGGACAGGAATCGCTGACCCATCAAGCTATGATGCTGGGTGTTGACTATTTTATTCTTAAACCCTTCGATTTGGATATTCTCAGCAAACGTATCCGTTCTTTATCCCAGGACCTACCGACATCTGCTCCAACTCAGTTTTCAACGAATAATCCCATTGTGACAACTGTAGGAAGCGGGCTTAATTTATGTGTCGAGGTAACCACGATGATGCATCAAATTGGAATTCCTGCCCATGTCAAAGGGTATCAATATATACGAGATGCGATTTTGATGGTAGTGGAAGATGTCTCGTTATTAGGTGCGGTCACCAAGGAACTTTATCCAAGTATTGCGAAAAAGTTTGATACTGCTCCCAGCAGGGTTGAACGTGGGATTCGTCACGCCATTGAGTTAGCCTGGGAACGTGGACATACGGATACACTGAAGAGAATTTTCGGATATTCTATGAACATAGAACGCCAAAAACCCACCAACTCTGAATTTATAGCACTGCTCGCTGATAAATTAAGAGTTATGAGTAAAGTAAGCTAGGCAAGACTATTGGGTGGTAATTATCAAGTTTATTGGATACTTATCTGTCTATTGGATAAATTATAATGAGTTTTTGATACGCAAAAGCACCAAAACTTGGTGCTTTTTAGCTAAAAATTGATCTCATCAAACATATTGTAATAAGTTGACTAATTCGCAGAAAACAAGACGAACATAGAATATATAGCTGGAGATATTAATGATAAAAACTAGCGATTAATAAAATATTGCAGGAATTTTGTTCGCGTATACAGAACACTATCATGTATGGATAACATGGGTGAATTGTGTCTTTTGCTTATCAGTAAGCGATAGAAGCAGAGAGGATAAAGGTAACCCATTGTTTCCATATCCGTATTTACAACTATAAGATTAGATAAAAGGAGAGTGTTTAAAATTAAGAAGAAGAAAGTCTTAACCGTGGCCGTTGCTATGCTGCTAGCCATCAGTGTTTTTCTGACAGGTTGCTCAAGCAATCAACCAGCTGCCCCAGACGCCCCAGCAAAAGTCATGAAAACTAGTTATAACGTTGGCGCAGAACCCAAATCCTTAGATCCAGCCATTTCGACTGGTGTTCCGGAGACCCATATCCAAACAGCATTATTTGAAGGACTTGTTCGCATTGGCGAAGGTGAAAAGGTAACGCCTGGTATCGCTGAAAGTTGGACACAAAGCGCAGATGGAACGGTAATAACTTTCAAATTACGCGATGCCAAATGGAGTAACGGCGATACAATCACCGCCGAAGACTTCAAATTTGCATGGCTACGTGCTCTTTCCCCTGAATTGGCATCTGAGTATTCCTATCAACTTTACTACATCAAGGGTGCTGAAGACTATAATGGCAAAAAGGGTACCGCTGATGCAGTTGGTATAAAAGTCGTAGATCCTAAGACATTGGAAGTAACCTTGGCTGCTCCTACGCCTTACTTCATTGCCTTAACTGCTTTCCATACTCTGTACCCTGTTAATAAAAAGGTTGTTGAAGCAAACAAGGACTGGGCACTAAAGGCTGAGACTTATGTATCTGACGGTCCTTTCAAAATCCAAGAGTGGAAACACAATGATCAAGTCATTGTTGTCAAAAACGAAAACTACTGGGACGCTAAGAGCGTTAAGCTCGCTGAAGTCACCTTCAAGTTGATTGAGGATAACAAAGCAGCTCTTACAGCCTTTGAAAGCGGTCAGTTAGACGGAACTGAATATATTCCGATCGAGGACATCGACCGCCTCAAGGCAGCTAAGATCCTGAAAATTTCTCCATATATTGGTACCTCATACTATCGTTTTAATGTTACAAAGAAGCCTTTTGACGATGTCAAGGTTCGTAAGGCCTTAACTATGGCGATTAATCGTCAAATGTTAATTGACAAAGTGGTCAAAGGTGGACAATTGCCTGCCTACGCGTTTACCCCGCCAGGTATGGTAGATGTTGAAGAAGGCAAAGACTTCCGCACAGTCGGCGGAGACTATATCAAAGAAGATGTTGCTGCAGCAAAAGCACTCTTAGCTGAAGCTGGATACCCTGATGGCAAGAACTGGCCTGCAGATGTTTCGATTCTTTACAACACTAATTCCAACAACAAACTGCTTGCTGAAGCAATCCAAAATATGTGGAAAACCAACCTGGGTATTGATATTCAGCTGCATAACGAAGAATGGGCAGTTTATCTTGAAAATCAAAAGAAAATTAACTACAATATTTCCCGTGCTGCTTGGATTGGTGACTATGCTGATGCTATGACCTTCATGGATATGTTTGTTACTGGTGGCGGCAATAACCAAACTGGTTGGTCCAATGCTGAGTATGACAAACAAATTAAAGAGATTGCCAACAAATCTGGCGATCAAAAGGTTCGCATTCCAGCAATGCATGCTGCTGAAAAAACTTTGATGGAAGATATGCCTATAATGCCTATCTACTACTATACGCTACCTTGGGTTATTAAAGATAATGTTAAAGGCGCATTCCGTTCATCCTTAGGGCCAATAGACTTCAAGTTTGCAACTGTAGAATAGTACTATAATAATTAAATAATGCAACAATGGAGGTGGGCTATAATGCAACCCACCTCCATTTCATATGTATGTAAACGACAAAATTACTTCATAAATAACAATATATTTAATTTAATTCATTTAATTAAATTAATTTTTGTCGTATACAGGTTATAATATTATTAGTAAGATTTTATTTAATGGCAAGTCGAAGGGCATTTAAAAAATCCTTGTCTAAGGAGGATGAACATGGCAAAATACCTACTGCAGCGGATCGCATCCGCGGTACTTGTACTTTGGATAGTTGTTTCGCTTACATTTGTGCTCATGCACTCAATTCCCGGTGGTCCCTTTTCTCGCGAAAAACAGGTTCCCCCGGCAGTTTTGAAGAACCTCGAAGAGCGTTATCACATGAATGACCCGCTCTCCAAACAGTATATTGATTACATGAAAAATGTAGCTCAATTTAATCTTGGTCCGACCTTCCGTTATGAAGGCAGAACCGTTAATGATCTGATAAAGGATGGACTACCTAAAACAGCGACCATAGGGTTTTTGGCGACAATTATTGCTCTCGGTGGAGGCTTGCTACTTGGTAGTATTGCAGCTCTCTGGCATAACAAAACTCCAGACGGTGTGGCAACCTTTATCGCTACGATCGGTGTTTCTGTTCCCAGTTTTGTTATGGCTACTTTTTTACAATATTATTTAGGGTACAAACTTGGCTTGTTTCCTCCAGTTGGCTGGAATAATGGAGCTTTCAAAAATTTAGTCTTGCCCTCGATCGCGTTAGGGGCTTATCCTATTGCCCAAATAACGCGCTTGATGCGGACAAGCATGTTAGATGTCTTAAGTCAAGATTACATTCGTACAGCTAGGTCAAAAGGCTTACCTGGGTGCGTGATTATTGGTAGACATGCTATGCGTAACGCGTTGTTACCGGTTGTTACCTATTTAGGACCTTTCTTTGCCTATATTCTTACTGGAAACTTTGTCGTTGAATATGTTTTCAATATTCCCGGGATCGGGCAATTCTTTGTTACCTCGATTACTAACCGTGACTATTCTACCATTATGGGCATGACGGTCTTGTTCTGTAGTCTTTTAGTGGTATTTAATCTGTTGGTGGATATAGCTTATACATTTATAGATCCCAGGATCAAACTCACGGGTCAGAAAGGGGCGTAGTAATATGAAATTAGCACAAAATTTATTTGAACCCACAATATCACAAATTTCGGCCGAGCATATTAACCGCCCCAGTACTACTCTGTTGCAAGATGCCTGGAGACGTTTTAAGAAAAATAAGTTGGCCATGGCTGGTCTAATAACCCTGGTCGGCCTGATTATCTTCTCATTTATTGGCCCATTTCTCATTAAATTCAACTACATGGACAATGATTTAATGAATCAATACCTTGAACCCTCTTGGATTCATCCCTTTGGTACAGACGCTCTGGGCCGTGATACAATGGCCAGGTTAATGTACGGAGGAAGAGTTTCACTGGCCATCGGCTTTGTATCGGTCTTAATCAACCTAAGTATTGGCGTATTTTACGGAGGAATTTCCGGTTACTTTGGCGGCAGAATCGACAATCTGATGATGCGGATTATTGATATAATTTATAGCGTACCAGAATTGTTGTATGTAATTTTGCTCATGGTCGTCTTGGGAAGCGAGGGTGGCTTAATAAACATCATGATTGTTCTAGGAATTGTTAACTGGATGGGAATGGCAAGGATTGTACGGGGCCAGATTTTGGTCTTGCGGGAACAGGAATATGTTCTGGCTGCACGTACCTTAGGTGCTAGCACCACGCGGCTTTTGCTAAAACATTTGATTCCTAATGCTCTGGGTCCAATTATTATCACGTCTGCTTTAGCTATCCCATTGGCGATTTTTATGGAAGCTTTTTTAAGCTTTATCGGGATTGGCATTCAACCTCCTTTTGCCAGTTGGGGGTCCTTAGCTGCAGAGGGCAGGATGAACATTCCGTCGTACCCCTATTCCTTATTTTTCCCTGCTGCAGCAATAGCGATAACCATGTTAGCTTTTAACTTTGTCGGTGATGGCCTGCGAGACGCTTTTGACCCAAAAATGCGGAAGTAGAGGAGGAGAATGAGATATGGGACATTTGCTTGAAGTTAACGACTTATGTACCTCCTTCTTTACCTATGCAGGTGAGGTTAAGGCGGTTGATGGTGTAAGCTTCCACTTAGACCAAGGAGAGGCAATTGGAATTGTCGGAGAATCTGGTTGCGGCAAGAGTGTTACAGTCCAGTCTATCATGCGTTTAATTCCTAACCCTCCGGGGAAAATCATTGGAGGTAGGGTTAATTTTATAGGGGCGGACCTTTTGAAGAAAAGCGAAAAAGATATGGAGTCCATTCGCGGAAAAGATATCAGTATGATCTTCCAGGATCCCATGACCTCACTTAACCCAGTGCTCACGGTAGGCTTACAGCTAACCGAGGTGCTTAAGCGACATGAAGGGTTAACTGGCAAAGCTGCAGCAGATCGTGGAGTTGAGCTTTTAGACTTAGTGGGAATCCCCAATCCAGAAAGTCGCTTAAAACAATATCCACATCAATTTTCAGGAGGTATGCGTCAAAGAGTCATGATTGCTATCGCTTTGGCCTGTAACCCTAAATTGCTGATTGCAGATGAGCCAACAACCGCTCTCGACGTGACAATACAAGCCCAGATATTAGAGTTAATGCAAGATCTCAAAAGTAGAATCAACACCTCGATCATTATGATTACCCATGATTTAGGGGTTGTTGCTGGGCTTTGTAGCAGAGTAATCGTCATGTATGGCGGTAAAATTATTGAAAGCGGCAATACGGATGATATATACTATCGTCCGAAACATCCCTATACTTTGGGCCTTTTAAAATCAGTTCCTCGCTTAGATGCGGATAAGAGTGCGAAGCTTATTCCTATTCCTGGTACACCCGTTGATCTACTTGATCCTCCTAAAGGATGTGGATTCGCACCACGTTGCACTCACAGTATGCGGATTTGCATTGAGCAAAAACCGGAATTCACCCAACTTGACGAAGGTCACCAGGTGGCTTGCTGGCTGCAACATCCTCAGGCTCCCAAGGTAGCTGAGCTGGAAGGGAGAGTGTAAGCATGGAAGTACGAGAAGACTACATCTTAGAAGTCAATAATTTAGTTAAACACTTCCCCTTAGGCGGCGGTTTGTTATCGAAAAAGCAACAAGTAGTTCAGGCTGTTAATGGAATCAGCTTTAAGGTGAAACGAGGAGAAACTCTGGGCATAGTTGGGGAAAGTGGCTGCGGTAAGTCAACAGCTGGAAGATCAATCATTCGACTTTACGAACCTACTGCCGGTCAAATCATTTTCGAAGGCAAGGATGTTACGAAGGCCCAAGGAAACGACTTAATGGAGCTGCGGCGCAATATGCAAATGATCTTTCAAGACCCCTATGCTTCCTTAAATCCCCGGATGACGGTAGGAGATATTGTTGCTGAGGCCTTAGATATCCATAGATTGGCCACCGGGCAAAAACGAACCGATCGAATTTATGAATTACTTAAAATCGTTGGGCTAAACCCTGAACATGCTAACCGGTTTCCCCATGAGTTCTCCGGTGGGCAACGGCAGAGGATTGGTATTGCAAGAGCGTTAGCTGTTAATCCCAGTTTGATTATTTGCGATGAACCCATCTCTGCTTTGGATGTATCCATCCAAGCTCAGATTGTTAATATGTTAGAGGAATTACAAGCCAAGCTGGGTCTAACTTATTTGTTTATTGCCCATGATTTGTCGATGGTTAAGTATATCTCGCACCGCATTGCGGTCATGTACTTGGGACGGATTGTTGAGCTTACGAGCAGTAACGATCTTTATGCAAATCCTATGCACCCATATACTCAAGGACTGTTAAGCGCTATTCCTATTCCAGATCCTCACGTAGAAGCTAAACGACAGCGGATTGTACCCAAGGGGAATGTGCCGAGTCCCATTGATCCACCTTCAGGTTGTTATTTCCGTACTCGATGTCCCCATGCGATGGAGGTTTGTGCCAAGGAAGCACCTGAACTAAAAGATATGGGGAATGAGCACTTCGTTGCCTGCCACTTAGTTTAGAAGGTGAATTTTCAGCCATAAAGACGTCTGCTACACTTTCCATAAGGGTAAGTGTAGTCGACGTCTTTTATGGCGCAAGATAGTAAATACAGGAGCCTCATAAAAAAGAAATACCTGCAAAATCTTTAGATAAGAAAAAGGAATAAGCTAAATAATATGGAATCTAGCATATGATAAAGTTTCATTAAGTAGGATAGGGCGTATAGGAGAACTTATGGGGAAGATTATTTGTTTAATAGGTAAAAGTAGTTCAGGTAAGGACACCATTTTTAATGAACTAAAAAGGGATAAAGACCTAAACTTAAAACCCATTATTCCATACACAACAAGACCTAAAAGAAGTAACGAGATTAATGGAGTGCAATATGAATTCATCAATCAAGAAAGCCTAGAAACCTATGATCAAGCAGGATTAATCATTGAAAAAAGGGCTTATAATACAGTGAATGGCCTTTGGGTTTACTGTACGATTGATGATGGTCAAATTCAGTTAGAACATGAGAATTATATCATAATCGGTACATTAGAGGGTTATAAACATCTCGCAGGATATTTTGGCACTCCTAATGTGGTCCCAATTTATATTAACTTAGAAGATGAGATTCGTTTAGAAAGGGCAATCCATAGAGAAAAACAACAATTAAAACCTAATTATCAGGAATTGTGTAGAAGGTTTTTAGCGGATAGTGTGGATTTCGGTGATGATAAGTTAACCCATTATGGAATTACCAATAGTTATGATAACAAGGACCTGACTGAGTGCTTAACTAAAATTAAACGTGATCTACAGACTTTGCTGAAATTATAAGGATTGATGGGTAATAGCTATTTTGGGGCTTGTCACATCGCATTAGGCTAAGCACACCAAAGAAGGGTTGGAATAATTAATTCCAACCCTTAGAATACGACAAAGTCACAACCTGAGTTGTCACTAAGTTTTTCTTTATGGTGCGCCCGGCGGGATTTGAACCTGCGACCTCCGGCTTCGGAAACCGTCACTCTATCCACTGAGCTACGAGCGCTTATCAAGAATACTTTATTACTCTACTCAAAAACGAGGGTTTTGTCAAGCATTATACTGACTTGCGGATTGATTCCCACGTCCAATCAGTGATATATTAAAGTATTCATGACAGTTATATATTTGTCGCCTTTCGAACTTTGCAGTATAATTCAACGAAGATGAACAAGATAACAAAGATGAATAATGACAATGAAGATGAACGAGTAGTTATTGTTTGAATGGGGGACCTAAATGGACTGGAGACGTTTTCGAAACAATCTTACTTGGCAATGGTTAAAGCACTTTATAGGGATCGTCATTGGGGCATCGATTGTAAGTGTCAGTATTAATACTCTGATCATCCCCAATCATATTGCCGATGGTGGGCTTACAGGTATTGCCATAATACTACACTACTTATTTAATTGGCCTGTTGGTTGGGCAGTCTTTCTGCTAAACCTGCCCCTGTTTATTCTGGGTCTACGTATGGTAGGGCGGAGTTTCCTGATTTTCAGTATTGTGGGTGTGGGTATGCTCTCAGCCATGCTTTCCCTTACCACGCACTTACCTGCCTTAACCCATGATACGTTGCTGGCTGCAATATACGGCGGGGTACTGTCCGGCATAGGCATGGGAATTGTCTTCCGTTCTAGAGGTTCGCTGGGTGGTACCGATATTTTGGCAGTCTTGTTTGCCAGAACAACTCCCTTCAGTGTAGGTCAAATCTTATTGGGCATCGATGCCGCTATTTTTATTGGAGTCGCTATAATGTTTCGTCCGGAAATGGCCATGTATGCCATGCTTTACATGTTTATTGCAACCCGTGTCGTAGATCTTGTCCAAGAAGGCTTGAGCCATTCAAAATCGGTTATGGTGATCACGACCCATCCGCAAAAGATCGCTGAAGAAATCATGGCAAAGCTAGAGCGTGGAGTCACGCTTTTTCAAGCGACTGGAGCCTTCTCTGGGGAAGCTAAACAAGTTATTTATTGTGTGATCAACCGAACAGAATTATCTCAGATTAAAGAAATCATTAATAAGCAAGATCCTCAGGCATTCGTAGCCATTTCTGAGGTGCCAGAAGTTGTCGGGGAAGGTTTTTCATCATGGAAAGGACATTAGACCTAGATTGGAATGAGGGATTGGACAGTGAAACGAATCAAACGGAATTCAAATAAACGATGGAAGATCACCTTTTCACTCATAGTGGCTATCCTTATTATGTTCGCCGTGGGGCCTTTTGTATTTCGTATGGAGCGCTTAAAACAGGCGAAAAGTGATTACAACATGCGTAATGTTCAAGACGAATTACAGTGGATGGACAAATATGGTGGTCCATTAAATAAGTTAGCACTCATAATCGATACAAGGCTATGGTTAGAGCTTAACCTAGGAATCAAGGATGTCGAGCAAAGATTAGCAGCATATCAAGACGAAAAACATCAGTTATGGTTAGTGATATTCAATTTACAAGCAGAAAACCTTACCAAAGCCCAGAATTTATTAGAAACAATGAGTTCTTCTCCACGTAAACAGCTTGGAAAGGGAGTCCTAGCGCTTGCTAAAGGAGATGCCAAGCAGATTCGAGAAGTTTTAGCTAAGTCAGAAGCTGACTGGCAGTCCATGACTCGTCAAGAACAATGCCTAAGGCATTTAACCCTAGCTCAAGCGGCTTTGCTCCTGGAAGATAATCTGTCAGCCAAAGTGGAGCTCGAAGTTGCTCAGCAATTGGAACCCAACAACCCGGCCTGTTTGTCAGTGGCCTTTGACTTGGCAATAGCTCAAGGTCAAAGAGCAAAAGCCCTAGAACTAAGCCAATATATCGATAACCAAACCTGGAGACCACAGAATTCATTATACTTGACAAAAAGGGCTGTGCTGGCAATTCATGAAAATAATACGCTAGGCTTAGCAGATAGTCTAGCCTTATTAAAAGAACTTCCCCAAGGGGATGCCAGTATTAATTATCTGAATGGAATCAACGCTCTAAAGAAAGGGCAGTTGCAAGAGGGTAAGATCTTGCTTGAACTTGCCCTAAAAAGTGGGCTTGAGGGTCAGGTGCAGGTGGATGCCCAAAAAGCCTTAGAACAGCTTTCAGAGCGACAAAATGCCGATGGAGTATTACGCTCGTTATAGCCGAAATCAAAGAATTATGGCTGTCTTATGAGCTAGTGAGTTGGGGCGACGGGTTCTTCTTTCAAATTACTTTCAGGTGGCCAAGTGCTGCTTGCCTTGGCAAGTAATTCGCCCACTGGAATTAAGCTAAGACCTTTATTTTTTAGTTGTTGGATAATTACTGGTAAGGCTTGAACTGTATCAGGCGCCGAGTCAGAAGCATGAAATAAGATAATATCTCCGGCTTTAGCTCCACTCCCTGCTCGGCTGCCATTGAGTACATTATTAATCACAGCATTCGAGCCGGGTCGCTTCCAATCGAGAGAATCAACACTCCACTGGATGACACGATATCCTAACTGATTGGCCGTAGCAATAACCTTATTATTATAGGCACCGTTTGGAGTACGGATTAAGCGAATTTTCTGCTGAGTTATTCTTTCGAGGACTTGTTGTGACTTAATGATCTCATTTTCTAGTTCAGCCGTTCCTAAGGTGTCAAGATCGATATGCCGGTTTCCGTGTGAACCGATTTCATGGCCGTCCGCTACCATTCTCATCACCAGTGGTTGATGTTTATCTGCCCAAGGACTAGACAGAAAAAACGTAGCTTTGACACCTTCTTTTTTTAGAATATCCAATATGGGTTCTGCAGTCTTCTCTCCCCAACTGATATCAAAGGTGAGACCGATTGCTGGAGTGTTAACATTGACAGAATAAATAGGTTTCAATTTTCCAGAGAAAACTGACGTCACATTTTCTCGATACGAGACCATAACGAATAATAGGATTCCCCAGAGAGCAATATTACGCCAGGATGGACGTTTGAAAATTATAATCCGCATTGGGCACTCCTCCTTCGACTAAAAGATATTCATTCGTTAACAAGTTCATGAGGAGTAAAACAAAAAAACGCCTAAAAGGCGTTTAATATTTATTCGGGGTGTAACTCAATATAATTATCAAAGGAGTAGAACTACCGTTGGAAAAAGCGTTTGCCGAAAATTGAACCAATCAAATCTAATTTAAACAATAATTTAAGGAAAAAGTGTAAGACGATCAAGGTAACTGCGAAGAAAACAATGATACGAATTAGAAAAAAAGCAATCGCAAAGACAAACGTAAATACCTTACTCAGGACTAGGGCAGAAATATACAGACCTAAAATTAGAATAATGAATTTAAGAGCAACTATCCAATAATTAGAAGATTGAGTCGGACGATAAGTAGTCAAGGTCAAACACCCCCTTCATAATTCTAGATTATCATAATTCGACTTTTATGTCTAGGTTACAAGCTAGTCCGTCCTAAATTTCTAAAATAGTATATTTTACATGTATTCTAGGACCTGACCCGTAATTCGAGGATTCTGAAGCAGAAGCATTAATTCTTTTTAAGATATGCCCAATAAATCGACTCGTGCATATGATGGAGCAGACACGGAGGGGATAATATGCATGATAGGGAATTATTTGTTTGGCGGAATCTTATGGAGGATGGAACACAGTGTCTTGGGGAAGAACAGTATCTAAAAGCAGAAACATATTATATTCAGGGTCTTTTGAAGGCATATCAATTAAGCGTTCCCGAAATTGTTGCCTTTACATTAAGATTATTAGCAACAGTAAGAGTCCGTTTAGGTAATTTAGACTTTGCGGAAGAGGGTTTTAAGGAAGCGCTACGTATTTGTCAGGAAGTCGAGAATGCTAAAGGGATGGCTGAAGCCTGGGCGGGGCTAGCCAGTGTGTCGGTTAAAAAGGGAAAACTTCAGGAAGCAACCGAAGAATATCGCCAGGCGATCTCGATTTATCCGAGTTCCTCCCCACAGTTAAGGTTGGGCATGCTCTATGCTGATCTTGGCCAAGTTTATACTGCCCTCGAAGAATGGATCAGAGCTAAGCAAGCGTTTTCACAGGCCCAAGAACTTTGTCGTTTGTACGGTTTTCTTAAAGGGGTAGCAGAATTGGACCTTTTGTTAGGCGAGTTGTACTTTCGACAGGGGCAAATTAATGACGCCCTAGAAACCCTTAAGCACGCCTGTCAGCTATTTGCTAAGCTAGCTGATTTAGTCCCTTTATCAACAACACTTCAATACTTAGCCTTACTTTACTTTGAGCAGAACCAAATGCTCTTAGCTTTTGATTGTCAACAAAGGGCAGTGGCACTTTCTTTAAAGTTTGAAACAAGTGAGGTATTTAGTGAAAGTTGCTATTTCTTAAGTAAAATCGAGCAGTTCTTAGAGAATAATCAGGAAGCCAAATATTATCTGGAATTATCGATCCGGTTTTATCCTAAACAAGATATTGACCTTGCCTTAAGGTATCAGAATTTGGCTGGTCTGCTTTTCCTTACCCTGGATTTTACTAAGGCTGAATTATATTATCTCCAAGCTTTAAACCTCTTTGAATCCTTTGATGATGAGCTTAGAATTAGCGAAGTTCAGCAATCTTTAGCCATTCTCAAAGAAATTCAGGAGCGCAAGGAAGGTCCGCTGAAATTTCAAGACAAGTCAGATGAGGTCTTTCAAGTTCGTAGCGAATTTACATTAGAAGCATTAGTACACTTGGCAGAGTTTTATGAAAAACGCAGTAATTTTCGTGATGCCCTCAATTGCTATTGGAAGGCTCTCGAAAAGGGTCGCGAGGCTGAAGTAGCAACAGATTGGATTGAGTTAAGAGTTCAAAGGGTGTCTAAACGTTTGCGCAAGAAAAAGTAAATGCAAGATATTTCCTCAAATAATGGAAATCTAGCTTTATTAATCATTGTTGTTCAGTTAGAATGAAGTTATAGAATGTCTCTCTGAATAAAGGGAGGGATGGGGGGGATTATCATGCGGGAAGAAGATTCAATACTCCTCGAATGCTTGGAAGATGTATATCATACCTTTGAAAAGGCTTTAAAGAAGGCTCAACTGGTGCGTTCGATCCATGTTCAAAAATTTGAGCGAATGCTTGTTGAATTGCGCAGTGAGCGCAGGGTTTTTGAAGACATTTCTATCCCAGCCCGACTCATTGTAGAACAATTGTTGGAATCCCAATTTAAAGTTGGACAGGTTGCCTTGGAAGCTGAACGATTTAAACAAGGATTCACAGGGGTATCCTTTGTGAAGGTAGAGGAATTTGGAATAATCTGTGTAAAGCTAGGGGAACTAGAAATCTCCTGGCGAGATGGCAGCTATGTTTATTACTTTTATCCTGATAAAGTAGAACTAAGAGCAACCGATGAAAAGTCATCTATCAAGTTATTTTTTTCGATTGCGTTTAATCGACAAACTTTGGAGCGGTTTCCGGAAATACTAACCTCCCCTAATGTTGTGTATATACATCCCCAGCTTGAAAAATGGATACGGAAGGTGTAACGATGTCAAATCTTTCCCAAGGATTAGTGCAAATTTATACTGGCAATGGCAAGGGAAAATCGACGGCTGCTTTTGGATTAGCAATACGTGCAGTGGGGCATGGTTTTCA
The DNA here is from genome assembly GCA_000961805.1 of Peptococcaceae bacterium BRH_c23. The sequence continues at coordinate 16,987 of LADV01000106.1, forward strand.
AGTCTATATTATCCAGTTTATGAAAGGTCAGGATACTTACGGAGAATTAGCCGGCTTAAAGCGTTTGAGCCCGGAATGTCAACTCGAACACTTTGGAGGATCTGGATGGGTTCACAAAGGGGAACCCCTTAAGGAGAACATCGAGGAAGCGCAAAAGGCCTTCTCCAGAGCGCAGGAGATTATTCTTTCGGGAGAATGGGATATAGTTATCTTAGATGAAATTGTGAACGCGGTTTGGTTTGATTTAATTCCTGAAGAGGATGTTCTAGATTTAATGAATAATAAGCCTTCTCACGTCGAGCTGGTGTTAACCGGTCGAAATGCTTCTCAGACCTTAATGGATCGAGCCGATTTGGTAACGGAAATGGTACAGAAAAAACATCCCTTTGAACAGGGAGTCATGTCACGTCAAGGCATTGAATTCTAAGATGCTCAACGCGAAATTTTGTAGGTCGTCCATGCTGATCCAACAAGGGTGAGGCATGGACGATTTTAATTTTCTAGATTGAAGTTTAGCAATACTCAGATGAAGACAACTGTAAATTTAGGCGACTAAGCTGGCGTGGGATTCTTTATAAATATTATACACAAATGAAGAGTGACTTAACTTCTTTGAATTGGCATATATATAATTAGACTAGATAGTTTTGCTGGTTGTTAGAGAAGGGAGGGTTACCATGGAAGTCATAAAGTGGTTGCGTGAATATCGTGAAGGAGAGGCTGCTCTGGCTTGGAGTGGTACGTTTGCAGATTATTTGCAAATGGTTACAGAAAATACCAATTTAGCGTTGCATGCCCATGCTCGAATCTATGCCATGATCAAAGCGGCCGGGGTTGAGAAAATCGGAGATCAGAAAATATATAAATTTTTTGACAAAGAGTTATTCGGAATGGATAAAACCTTGGAACGCCTTATTGAAGAGTATTTTCACAGTGCTGCCAAACGATTAGATGTCCGTAAACGCATATTATTGTTGATGGGACCAGTGAGTGGCGGTAAATCAACCATCGTAAGCCTTCTGAAGAGAGGGCTTGAAGATTTCACAAGAACCGATGAAGGAGCGGTCTATGCTATTGAAGGGTGCCCCATGCATGAGGACCCTCTGCACCTCTTGCCAGTCTCCTTACGTTCTCAATTTGAGGAAAGGTATAGTATTCGTATCGAAGGAAATCTTTGCCCAGTATGCCGTTTAAGACTAGATGAGGAATTTAGCGGTGAGGTTGAGTCTTTCCCCATTAAAAGAATCCTCTTTTCAGAAGAGCAACGGGTTGGAGTCGGTACGTTTACTCCCTCGGACCCTAAATCTCAAGATATTGCTGATTTAACGGGAAGTATTGATTTTTCCTCAATTACAGAATATGGATCCGAGTCTGATCCGCGTGCCTATCGTTTCGATGGTGAACTTAATAAGGCCAATAGAGGTTTAATGGAATTCCAGGAAATGTTAAAATCCGATGAAAAGTTTCTCTGGAATCTGCTAAGTCTTTCACAGGAAGGAAATTTCAAAGCTGGCCGCTTTGCGCTCATCTCCGCTGACGAGCTGGTCATTGCCCATACGAATGAAAATGAATATCGTGCCTTTATCGGCAACAAGAAAAACGAAGCTCTTCAATCAAGAATTATTGTCATGCATATTCCATATAATCTCCGCGTTAGTGATGAAGTTAAAATATACAACAAGTTAATCAGTCAAAGTGATATACGCAATGTGCATTTGGCACCTCATAGCCTTTGGGCGACCTCAGTATTCAGCGTGCTCTCGCGCATGAAACCATCGAAAAAACAAGGCATGGATCTTGTGAAAAAGATGAGAATCTATGACGGGGAAGATGTGGAAGGGTTTAACCAGAAAGATATTAAGGAGTTAGCAATAGAAGGAGAAGAACAAGGAGAAGGTATGAGTGGAGTAGATCCACGTTACGTAATTAACCGCATTTCTACGGCTTTGATTCGAGATGAACATGCGTGTATCAACGCGTTGGATATTTTAAGGGCCTTGAAAGACGGCCTCTCTCAGCATACTTCTATTATGAAAGAGGAAAAAGAAAATCTTCTCAATCTTATTTCTGTGGCTCGCCGTGAATATGACGAAATGGCTAAGAAAGAAGTTCAGAAAGCGTTTGTCTATGCCTATGAGGAATCTGCCAAATCACTATTAAGTAATTATCTCGATAACGTTGAGGCGTTTTGCAATTCCACAAAACTATATGACTCCATCACGGGTGAAGAATTAGCGCCTGATGAACAACTCATGCGCAGTATCGAGGAACAAATTGGTGTTTCGGATAATGCTAAAAAGACATTCCGTGAAGAGATTCTGATTCGGATTTCGATGTATGCACGAAAAGGAAAAACCTTTAGCTATGAGTCTCATGAGCGCCTGAAAGAAGCAATCGAAAAGAAATTATTTGCTGATCTTAAGGATATCGTAAAAATTACAACCTCTGTCGCCCATCCAGATCAGGAGCAATTGCGACGTATTAACAATGTCATGGATCGTCTCGTAAAAGAGCATGGCTATTGTCCAATCTGTGCCAATGAGATTGTTAAGTATGTTGGGGCCCTCCTTAACCGCTAAAGAGGAAGGGGGATTAGTGTGTCTGACGAGATTATCGTGAGTCGTGATGACTGGAGTTTACATCGTAAAGGACATCTTGACCAAACAAGGCACAAAGAAAAAGTCGAAGAAATCATCAAGCAACAACTGGGTGATTTAATAGTCGATGAAAGTATTATCTTATCTGATGGCAAAAAGAACACCAAGATCCCTATGCGTTCTCTGGAAGAATTTCGTTTTCGCTATGATTTTAATAAAAAGAATCATACCGGACAGGGAACTAAAAAGATGGTCCCGGGGGAAATCTTAGGTCGAGATCAAGGAGACGGTAAAGGCGGGGCAGGGAGTGGAGCAGGTGAAGCACCTGGCCAAGATATCTATGAAGCGGAAGTTACGTACGAGGATTTAGCTAGTATTCTCTTCGAAGAATTAAAACTACCAAATTTAGATGATAAGAAAAAACCCCTTATTGCCCATGACCGTCCGGAATTTAATGACGTTCGAAAAAAAGGGTTAATGGCCAATGTGGATAAGAAACGTACCTTACTGGAAAGTATCAAGAGGCAAGCCTTTGCCAAGAAGGAAAAGAAGTCAAAATTACGAATTTCTCCCGAAGACTTGCGCTTTAAAACCTGGGAGACTCGTCCGAATTTCGAGACAAATGCAGTGATTCTAGCAATGATGGATACCTCAGGTTCCATGGGGCAATTCGAAAAGTATATTTCCCGAACGTTCTTCTTTTGGATGGTCCGTTTCCTGCGTCTTAAGTATGAAAATGTAGAAATTCGGTTTTTAGCTCATCATACTGAGGCTAAGGAAGTTACAGAGGAAGAATTCTTCACACGTGGGGAAAGTGGAGGAACTCGCTGTTCATCCGTTTATAAATATGCTCTGGATTTAGTGGAAAAGGACTATCCTCCAGCTCACTTCAATATTTACCCAGTTCATTTTACGGATGGAGATAATATCGGTTCTGATAATACAAGAGCCTTGTCTCTCATGAAACAATTGGTTGAAATAAGCCAAATTGTAGGCTATGGAGAGATCTTAAGAACTCACTACTCCAGTACTTTAATGTCAACCTTAAAACGTATTTCAGATCCCAAACTTCGTCTAGTAACGATCAGGGATCGAACTGAGGTGTATGAAGCACTTAAAACAGTTTTTTCTTAATATCTTGTACCCCGCCGACATGGCTTCGCTAGTTCTCTTAAACGCTCAAACGTGGTATCGCTAGGAGGGTAGTCATGGACAATGAGAAGCGATCCTTAAGTACGATAGCGCAAGAAATCGCTCACGTGGCCCGTGGCATGGGACTCAAATTCTGTCCTGTGAACTTTGAAATTGTTCCAGCAGAAGCATTATATTCGTTCGGTGCTTATGGAATGCCGGTGCGTTTTACACATTGGAGCTTTGGCAAAGCTTTCTATCGCATGAAGTTACAATATGATTTGAATTTGAGCAGGATTTATGAACTAGTGATTAACACAAATCCTGCCTATGCATTTTTGTTAGAAGGAAATCGATTAATTCAAAATAAACTTGTGATTGGGCATGTTTATGCCCATGTTGATTTTTTTAATAACAATCGTTATTTTTCGCGGACTCCAAAGGACATGGTTGAACGGATGGGGGCTCATGCAGAAAAAATTCGAGAATATGAAATTCGATATGGGCGAGACCGGGTTGAAAAAATCTTAGATGCAGTTCTTGCTATTCAAGAACATGTGGATTTCCGATCGCATATTAGCCCCAAAAACCATAACGTCGAAAATAAATCAGGAAATCAACGGGATAATTGTCAAAAGAAAGCTGTCAATAGGAGATCTCAACCTTATGAAGATCTTTGGGAAGACAAACAAAAGGACAATTTAGAATTAGTGACGCCACAAGAGTTTGAAGATCTTTTACTCTATTTAATTCGATTTGCACCTGGACTTAATGAATGGCAAAGAGATATTGTCAGTATCGTTCGTGAGGAGTCGTTATATTTCTATCCCCAAATTGAGACGAAGATTATCAATGAAGGCTGGGCGACCTTTTGGCATGCCAGAATTATGCGCGAACTAGATCTAAGCGATGCGGAGACGCTTGACTTTGCGATAATGCATAGTCAAGTCGTTCAGCCTTCTCGCTTAGGGCTAAATCCTTATTATTTGGGTGTAAAAATATGGGAATATCTAGCCAAAGTTAAACCGCTTGAGTATTTATGGGAGCTTCGTGAAACTGAAAATGACCTTTCGTTTATCCGCAATCACCTTACTATCGAGTTAGTAGAGGAGCTAAACCTTTTCAATTTCCGCAAAATCGGAGCACATTGGCAGGTTACAGACAATAAATGGGAGAAAGTGCGAGACAACCTTGTGCAACAATTGGTTAATGGGGGTAATCCACGGATTGTCGTGCTCGGAGGGGATCATGATGGTAAAGGAGGACTATCTCTTAAACATCGTCACGAAGGAGTGGATCTTGATATCGTCTATCTAGAAAAAACCTTAGCTCTTGTACAATTTCTTTGGGGGAAGCCAGTTGTTCTTGAAACGGTGGTCGATTCTAAAAAGGTTCTTTTTGAATGTGCTAATGGGCTTGTTAGCCGACGACAGACAACGAGCAGTTGAGAAAGAAACCAGCAGTTCATTAAAATACGCTTTATTCAAAGCAGATGCTAGAAAATTGCATCTGCTTTGAATATTTTTGAAGGAATATCACATATGAAGGTAGAATCTATATAAATAAGTCGACGCAAAGCTTAAAATGACAAAGCTGATGGGGAAAGCAGGTAGACCATGCACGGGCTTGATCTGAATTTTATTGACATAATCTATCACTATCGCTATGTTGGCTTATTCATCTTGCTAACGTTTGGTATGATAGGGGTTCCTGTCCCCGATGAATTTCTAATGACCTTCAGTGGCTTTCAAACTTCAGTGGGTCATATGGCTTTTGGAAAAACCCTTGTAGTTGCCACCCTTGGCAGTTTCTTAGGTATGAATCTTAGCTATTGGATTGGCAGGCGTTTAGGAATCCCGTTCTTGCATAAGATTGCTCCTTATCTTCATCTCAATGAAAAAAGGATCGCCCGAGCTGAACATTGGTTTCAGCGGTATGGTGATAGCTTGATTGTGATAGGATATTTTTTCCCTGGATTTCGTCATTTTACGGCCTATTTTTCTGGTATGAGTGAACTTCATTATGGACGATATGCTGCTTTAGCTGGGACAGGTGCCTTTCTTTGGTCGTTAACCTTCATTACCCTTGGAAGAATTCTTGGTGTGCATTGGCGGAAAATTACGTTTGTCATGCATGGTTACTTGGCCCGGGGCGCAATTGTGCTTGCCATTATTGTTATCTTGATCTATCTCTATAATGTGAGGCGAGGTCGAGTTAGTAAGGAAGAATGAAATTAGGGAAAATTTATCCACAGTGGTATAATACATAAGAAAAAACCCAAACATAAAGGAGGCCACTTAGGTGACAAATGAAACTTCTCAAGATCAAGAACTTAAGCAAAACCCAATCGTAACGATCGAAATGGAAAACAGTAACCTTATTAAACTTGAACTTTATCCTTCGATAGCGCCTGAAAGTGTTCAGAATTTTGTTACGCTTGTTTCTCAAGGCTTTTACGATGGTCTTATTTTCCACAGAATCATTCCAGGCTTCATGATCCAAGGCGGGGATCCTGATGGGACAGGCATGGGTGGAAGTAAACAAACAGTCCGCGGGGAGTTTTCTGGTAACGGGTTTAAAAATGATTTAAAACACGACCGTGGAGTTATCTCTATGGCTCGGACTTCAGCCCCTAATTCTGCCAGTTCTCAATTTTTTATTGTGGTCAAGGCCTCAACCCACTTAGATGGGCAGTATGCAGCCTTTGGAAAGGTCATCGAAGGTATGGAGGAAGTCGATCGAATTGTCAGTGTACCGAAAGATCGTGGAGATAAACCGTTAGAAGATCAGAGAATGAAGAAAGTAACTCTTCAACTATAGGTGTCCGCTTTAATTGACATTTAAAATTATCTATCTTTGAAGAGGAGGGCTATGCCCTCTTCTTCTTTACACTTATTTAGTAAGCATACAAGGCTTCTTTGGTTGAAGGAGGTAGCATGTTAGATTTAATGCGTTTATTCAGTCAAGTAGTAGAGGAACAGAGTTTTACAGTAGTCGCGCGGAAATTGGGAATCAGCCAACCCGCAGTCTCCAATCAAATCCGAGCATTTGAGGAGAAATTAGGGGTAAAATTGCTATATCGTAAAGGAAAGGGTTTTGCCTTAACCTCGGAGGGTGAGACTGTTTATCGGCATACTTTGCAAATGCTGGATGAATGGTCAGAACTAATGAGAGAAATCGGAGGATCCGAAAGAGTCATGAATGGGAAAGTTCATATTGGCGCTTCGCACATCCCAGGTGAATACTTACTTCCTGCTTACTTAGCCTCTTTTCGGAACTTGTATCCAGAGATTAAATTTAAACTATCCATAGGGGACAGTCTGGAGATGGCAGAAAAGGTTCTAACTCATGAGGTGGATTTTGCCGTAGTGGGAGCGGTTTTTGATACCGAAAAACTAACCTCTGATTTTTGGCTTAAGGATGAACTAGCTTGTGTGTTTTCTTCTGACCATGTCTTAAGTTTATCTCAAAGCATTGAACTAAACCAACTTAAAGACTATCCCATGATCATACGTGAGTCCGGGTCCGGACATCGGAGAGCTTTCGAGGAAGCACTCATGAGAAGTGGTTCTGATCTGAATGATTTTAATATCGTGTTAGAAGTTGGAAGTACAGAAGCTGTAAAAAATGCTGTTCGTTCTGGGATTGGCTACTCGTTTTTGTCAAAGCATGCTTTAGAGTCTGGTGAGAAACAAGGTTTAGTCTGGATGAACGTTCAAAATTTTAACCTAGAGCGCGGTTTCTACCTTTTAACCCGTCGTACGAAACACTTAACGGTTATTGCAGAAGAGTGTTATCGGTATCTGACAAGTCAGAAGTCGGAGGTCGGAGGCTAGTAGTCAGAGGTTAGACCCCTTCGACAGTTAAGACTAAATTCCTCGACTGTCTTATGGCATAATGACGTTGACAGCAAAGTTGGGTAACTAGTTAATAAAGGAGAGGCATTCTTGAAATGGTTTATAAGTGACTTTAATTATCGGGCATGGCGTCTGATCAAAGGTTACCAGCTAGAAAATGCACCAGGGGTTACACTGATTTATGGGCCACGAGGGATCGGTAAATCGGCTTTGTTACGCTATCTGTATCAAAAAATCGAGTTGAAGCATGAAAGCCAAATGACGGATGCCTTATCTTTTGCACGCCAGTATGCGTATGCCGCTCACGAGAATAAGTTCAACCTATTTCGTCAACGCTACCGTACAGCAGAACTCCTATTAATAGACGATCTTCAATCTTTAACAGGGAAGTCCAAGTCCATCGAGGAACTCCACTATACCTATGAACACGTCATTGGTAATGGAGGAAAGATGGTGGTCTCAGTAGAAGCGGAATTACTAAATCTAGAGTTTCTAGGGGAGAGGCTGGCCTCGCGTTTGTTAAGTGGAGTCGTTATCCCCGTGCATCGGCCTTTAAACCATGAATTAGAGCTTTTCCTCATGGATTATATTCACGCGAAGCGCCTTTATTTAGATAATTCAGTGGTGAGTGTGATCGCTGAGCGTACAGATAATTTAGCGGATGCAATCAGCACAATAACCCGATTTATTCAATTCGCAGAATCCTGTCAGGATGAGCTGAGCCTCTCTTGTTTTCAGGCTTATTGGGAAAAGCAAATTAGCGACCGAAATTCAGCCGCTGATCCAATCAATATTATGCGAGTTGTAAGTCAGACCATGGGTATTTCCTTGGAAGAGTTGCAGAGTCCAGATCGGAAACAACAGGTGAATGAGGCGAGACAAATGGCAATTTACGCCATTCGGACGCTTTGTAAACTTTCTTATCCTGCCTTAGGGAGTTATTTTAACCGTAATCATAATACAATGATAACCTCCTTTAATAAAATGCATGAAAAGCTGGCTAAAGACGAAGAATTAAACAAAAAATATCAATCTATTATCAACACTTTTAAAGCAGAATTAATGAGTGATTAAAGCATAGAAACCGGTCTGTTTTCCTGCGAATAAAGATAGGGATAAACAGTGTAAAAAGTCATAGATTGCAAGATAATGATAAGGGGTGATCCGATGGCAGGTAATATACAACGGATAGCAGTGCTGACTAGTGGTGGAGATGCTCCCGGAATGAACGCAGCCCTACGCGCTGTGGTTCGGAAAGGAATTTACCACGATTTAAATGTTTTCGGGATAAACCGTGGTTATGAGGGACTTATCCATGGAGAAATTCAAGAAATGACCATAGGCTCAGTAGCTGATATTGTGCTTCGCGGAGGAACTATCTTGAAAACGGCACGATCTGAAGAAATGCGGACAGTTGAAGGGCAACAAAAGGCCTTCGAGCAGTTACATAAGTTACAGATTGACGCCTTGGTAGTGATTGGCGGAGATGGGTCGTTTCGAGGAGCACAGACGTTAGCGGCTAAGGGATTTCAGGTCGTGGGGATTCCAGGGACTATTGATAATGATATCGCTGGAACGGATTTAACTATAGGATTTGATACCGCCATTAATACGGTAGTCGACGCAGTCAGCAAGATTAGGGATACAGCGTCCTCCCACGAGCGCACCTTCATAGTAGAGGTAATGGGTCGGGATTGCGGAAATATTGCCCTGCAGGCCGGTATCGCCTGTGGAGCAGAATCGATTCTTGTGCCTGAAATCCCCTACGATTTGGATGAGATTAGCGAAAAATTAAAGCGTGGTCATCAACGTGGGAAAAATCATAGTATTATTTTAGTGTCTGAAGGGGTGGGAAGTGCTTACAAAATTGGAGAAGAATTACGGGAACGTTCTGGATTTGAGACGAGAATTACTGTTTTAGGCCATTTACAACGCGGTGGAAATCCAAGCGCTCTAGATGCAGTGATTGCAGCAGCCATGGGCGGAAAAGCGATTGAGATTATTATGGCCGGAGAGTCTAATCGGATGACTGCATATGTCAATCAGAGGGTGGTCTCTAGTCCCATTGATGCTGCTTATGGAACACGGAGCCCCTTTAACAGAGAACTATATGACTTAGCCAATGAGCTTTCGATTTAGCATTTATGGTCAATCAAATAAGAGAATGGGGTGGAATCATGGTAGATCAAGTACGACCTGGAATTGTGCTCGATTATACGGGGATGATGCAAAGTTCACAAAATATGAAGGGGTTTTCAAATTCAGAACTGAAGGACCTCCAAGCTGTTTTAGATGCAGCCCAAACCTCACTTGACAAACGGAGAGAAGCTGGGGAACTTGATTTTTCGAGGCTTTTACCCTCTATGAAAAGCCAGCTTGCTGAGATCATAGAGTATGCAAACCAGGCAGCCTTAAAATTTGAGAATTTTGTTGTCTTGGGAATTGGTGGCTCTGCACTCGGGCCGATGGCTGTTCACCAAGCTCTCAACCATTATTATTATAACGAACTTCCTCCAGAACGTCGTGGTCACCGTCCACGCCTTTATGTGGTGGACAACATTGACCCAATGCGTTTTCATGAATTGTTACATATACTCGATCCACATAAAACTCTTTTTAATGTCATTAGTAAATCAGGCAACACCTCAGAAACTATGGCTCAATTCATGATCATTCGAGACATTTTGCGTCGGGAATGTGGAGACCACTATACCAAACATATTGTCGTAACCACAGATAAAGAAAAAGGAAATCTGTTGCCGATTGCCCTCAAAGAAGGATTTCAGCGTTTTGTGATTCCCTCTGCTATTGGAGGGCGCTTCTCAGAACTGACCCCCGTAGGATTACTTGCGGCTGCTATTTGTGGAATTGATGTTAACCAGCTTCTCGAAGGCGCTCTAGAAATGGATCAGAGGATTCGAGAAACGAAGGGGGTGTTCTCCAATCCTGCTCAATTGCGATCAGCACTTGCCCTTTTGTCATGGCGAAAAGGCAAAAACATCTCTGTCTTGATGCCCTATGCTGACGGCCTTAAAACCATAGCAGATTGGTATGCTCAATTATGGGCAGAAAGCTTAGGAAAACGTCTGGATCGACAGGGATGTGTAGTTCAGCTCGGACAAACACCCGTAAAGGCACTGGGAGTCACTGATCAACATTCTCAAGTTCAGTTATATGTCGAGGGTCCTGATGATAAGACTATCGCGTTTGTGACAGTTGGCAAATTCAGGGAAGATCAAGAGATCCCATCAGACATTGGAGAGTTGCCCGAGGATATTCAATTTTTAGGGGGTCGTACTTTAGCAGAGTTGTTGATTGCAGAACAGAAAGCTACGGAATACGCTCTAACCTTAGCGGGGCGACAACATCAGAAGATAGTACTTCCCAGCTTGGATGCCTTTCATATCGGACAATTGTTGGTTATGCTCGAGTGGGAGACCGCTTATATGGGAGAGCTTTTGAATATTAACGCCTTTGATCAGCCCGGAGTTGAGGAAGGGAAAATTGGGACGTATGCCTTAATGGGACGCAAGGGATATGAGGCAAGGAGACAGGAAATTGAGGAATATGGTAATACGCGGTATCTTCTTCAAAGAAAATGACAACGGCATTCGCGAAACTACCTAAGACAAAGGTAGTTTCGTTTTATGCTTGGAGGGTTTTCACCGTATCGACATTACCAAAATCAGCATTTTCACGTCAGACTTTGTACATGTTTTTAACAATAGATGAAAAAATATACATTGCTAGTCTTGGGAAAAAAATTTATACTAAAACAATCACAATCATGAAAACTGTCGTTGTTTTACGAAGGAGAATTGGAAATGAGTATTAAATTCCTGAAACGAATTCCAACTGCGGATGAGATTATAGAGCAAATTCCTTTGCCAAAGCACATTAAAGCTATTAAAGAAAAAAGAGATAGAGAAATAAGGGATATCTTTCAAGATAAGGATGATCGATTTATTCTTATAATAGGTCCATGTTCAGCGGATAATGAAGACTCTGTCTGCGAGTATATTGAAAAACTTGCTGGGGTTCAGGAAAAAGTAAACGATTCAATTATAATTATTCCAAGAATCTATACCAATAAGCCTCGAACGACGGGTGAAGGGTATAAAGGCATGGCGCATCAACCAGACCCAAGCAAAAAACCAGATTTATTTGAAGGAATAAAAGCCATCCGAAAAATGCATTTAAGATCATTATGTGAATTTTACATGCCCGCTGCCGATGAAATGCTTTACCCGGAAAACTATACCTATCTCTCAGATGTTTTGGGATACATTGCAATTGGAGCTCGTTCCGTCGAAAATCAACAACACAGATTAACCGTGAGTGGTGTTGATACACCAGTAGGTATGAAAAATCCCACAAGTGGTGACCTGTCAGTCATGTTGAACTCAATTATAGCTGCACAGCAGGGCCATACTTTTATCTATAATGGCTGGGAAATTGAAACAAGCGGTAATCCTCTGACCCATGCTATTTTAAGAGGTGCGGTGGATTCTTATGGTAGAAATATCCCGAATTATCATTTTGAGGATTTAATACGCATTGCTAAAGAGTATGAAAACTTGCAATTGTCAAATCCATCAATTATTGTAGACACAAACCATGCAAATTCTATGAAGTGCTATGCAGAACAGCCAAGAATCGCTAGAGAAGTATTAATGAGTAGGAAATATGACACGTTAATCAAGAAAATAATCAAGGGTCTCATGATTGAAAGCTATCTATTAGAAGGCAAGCAAGGTATAGGAGAGAATATTTATGGAAAATCAATTACGGATGCCTGTCTTGGTTGGGAAAGTACCGAAAAATTAATTTATTATATAGCAGAAAACATTTAACTTACCAAGTTCTGTGGAATTGGACGATGAAAAAGAAGAGTTGGATTTAAGTATATGATGTAGGATGAGGGAGCCTTAAGCTCCCCCTTTTATTTGTTTAATCAATTCCGAGACACCCACTTCTATAAGTGGGTGTTCCTTATTCTGCTTCGGTGACGATAGTCTCCTGTGGAGAGTATCGCCGAGTCGCCTTTCCCAATAAGAACACTTAGCGGCGAAGGAGGTAGAGTCCATCCTAGGTTGCGCAAGTATTCGTCAGTGGCTCTGCGCCTTCGGCATAAGTAATCCTTCAGCGCGATAGTATTCGTTAAGGGTTGTGCGCTTTCGGCGATAATGTCCACTGGACACTATCGTCACTGGAGACTTACGTCACCGAAGTCTCGATGTTCAGTTTTGCTGAACTAGTTCACTTTTGGATTTTTTTTCGATCTTGAGAGGAAATGTAGGAAAGATGTGGAAACTAAGTTGTATTGCTCAAGTATGTTTCAAGTGTGTCTACTTTGATTTAGATATAGATAAACTCAAATCAAAAAACATATTAATTATTAGATGGACCCCAGACTCTTAGAGATCCTCACTATAAAAACTTTTAAGATGAAGAAAGGGGATTTAAAATGACGTTTATTTTAATAGTTCATGATGAAATTGCCAAAGATCATATTGGGGAATATGAATTTGATACCTTAAAAGAAGCAAAAGAATTTGCGCTTGATCTAATTACTATTGATGAGAGAAACGGAAAAAACTATAGTTATGTGGTAATAGATAGTGAAAATAATAATTATAATTTATATAATTAGTTGGATTGACTGAAAGGAGAAGGATTTTGAAAGAAAAAGGAATAATTCAAGCCTGACCCCATGATCAATTGTGGTTAGCGAATAAGACTGCAAATTTATGATCTAGCATTCCTGTTGTTAAGTAAACCCCCATGAAGACGAGTGATCCGCCCAGGACTTGTGTTGCTGTAATTTGTTCACCTAGAATCCCGCTAATAAGTGCGGTGAAAACGGGGATCAAATTCAGAAAGATTCCTGCCTGGCTGATTCCAATGGCTCGAACGGACATATTCCAGAAAACAAACGAAAAAACTGAAGGAAATATTGCCATATATAGAATCCCCGTCACAGCTAAGGGGCCAATTTCTGTCACATTAATCCCCTGCGCAAGAGCAAAAGGGGCAATTATTATCGTCGCAAATAAAGCTGATACAGCCGTAGCGGTGATAGGGGGAACAGTCGTAAGTCGCCTTCCAACGATGGAGTATAGGGTCCAGATCACAACAGCCGCTAACATGAGTATATCGCCCTTGTTATACTCCCTTTGGAATAGTTGGCCAAGATTACCTTGTGTTATGATCACGAAAGTTCCTATCAGAGAAAGAACAATCCCCGACGTTTGAATCCGTGAGATTTTCTCTCGAAGCAAAAAGACAGAAAACAGGACGATGACTGCAGGGTTTATGGCGCTAACCAACGCGGCATTCGTTGATGAGGTATACTCTAGGGCGGAATATAGGAACATGTTGTAACCGATGACCCCCAGTAATCCCATACTAACTAACGAAAGCCAGGCCTTCTTTACCGTCTTCCAGTTCGGCTTTTCCAGAAAGTAAGCGATCGGAAACAAGAATAATAAGGCTAACAGCCAACGAGAGAAGGTAGTCCAGAGCGGTGTTATGTCCGCAATTACATACTTTCCAAACACATAGTTCCCCGCCCAAAATAAATTGGTTGCCACAAGTAATAGCCAAGCTCGATATTTACTCATCTTTTCTCCCAACTTTTCAATAAGATTCTTTTATAGATCCATTCATAGTTTAGCTCAAGCTTTGAAAGGAATAAACGACTAGTTAAGATAAACTTAGTTAAACATCAAGCCAAGTTGATTTTCAGAGATCAGCTTGGCTTTGCTTTTCGTCAGTTATGAATGTCAATTTATTTCTGACTAAAGAAATAATAGCAATTTCCTCTCGGATATCAATGAGGTGTTTAGTCATAAGACTTCTAGCTCTATCAGGATTGTTTGAAGAAATGGCAATATAAATATCTTTATGTTCATTCAGTGTTTCTTCAAAACGATTTGGTTGAGAGAATCTGTAGCAGCGTGTTGCTCTGATCGTACCTTTCATGCGATTGACAAGAACCTTCATTAAATCAAAAAGGATAGGACTATTTGCTGCTTGAGCTACAGAATAATGGAAATTAACGTCGGCAGATAGACCGGATTCTTCGTCAAATTCTGATTTTGCCATGTCATCCAAATGTTGACGGATTCGGGCAAGATTAAAGGATGAAGCGCGAACGGCTGCCAGGGCTGCGCATTCAGATTCAATAAGCCTGCGCACTTCCAGCATTTCATAAACCATACTATCTTCGGCTTTAATAATCGCTGCAGATAAATCGTTAATCAGGGTTTTTGTTTCAATCTGCCGGATAAAGCTGCCTTCAGAAGATTTAATCTCAATAATTCCGCTTATTTCCAAGGCCATTAGGGCTTCGCGAATGGAAGTACGGCTAACTTGAAAGCGTTTTGCTAAGACTCGCTCGGGAGGTAGTTTTTGGCCGGCCTTCAATTCTCCGTTAATAATAGAATCCCTGATACTTTCAAAAACAACTTGATAGATTTTTTGTGTCTTGATTGGTTCAACCACTAAGCCAAGTCCGTTTTCATTTATGGACATGAGCAGACTTGATTCCGGTCCAACCATTGGTTCAGAATGATCACTAATTCCCATATACCCATCCTCCTTGTAAGATAGATATAGGGTCGATGGTTCAAAACCAACCCGAACGTTCCTTGATAACTTACTCCTTATTGTTCAGATGAATTAGTTGACACGTTGGACCTCAATCAGTAAATATCGTGCTATAATCACTTTTGGCAGAGAGATAGATGTGCGTTCCTCCTGGATCCCTCTTTTTGAGGCTTATCCGTAAAATAGCGTGTCACTCCACAAGAATGATTCGATGTTTAGCTGGTTGGGTCACTA
>LADV01000107.1 GCA_000961805.1 Peptococcaceae bacterium BRH_c23
ACTTGCTGCATCATGGCCCATGGGCTACCGTAGGTTGGAGAGGTATGACTGAAGTAGTTATTTACTTTCATATCGTTGGCTTTAGCGCGACCTACTGCGGTTAAGCGAAGGTCTGCTTTGACAGGGTTTAAGCCTGCCGCCAGTCGTTCTTGATTGATCATATCCACCATGAGTTGCTCATCAGCCGTTAACTCGGCTACAAGTGGAATGACAGGAAGTGCTGGGGTCGGAGTTGGGGTTGGGGTTGGGACTGGAGTCGGGGTTGGGACTGGAGTTGGAGTTGGGACTGGAGTCGGAACTGGGGTTGGTGCTGGAGTCGAAGTCGGAGTAGGAGTAGTGGGTACTGGGACCGTATTAGGTTGCTTAAAGATATTTTTTAAGGAAATAACGTTTCCATTATTGGTTGTCGGTAATGGTCCGATATTGATCCGCTGAGAGGGAGCGGTTGTTTGAGGATTCGTGGTGGATGGAGTTGTAACCACAGGTGTTGTCCCCTGAGTTGGAGGGGATACTGGAGTTGGTATTACTGGCGTTATCACAGAACCAGAAGAACGAAGAGTGACAACAGAACCAGTTAGGGGTCGAGGAGCGCCAATATTGATACCTGCTTGTACTGGTAAAGCGACTAAAGTCATGAGGGTGACCAGATGAATACTGACTAATATTTTTAAGTTTCGTTTCATTTGGGAAGCCTCCTTATGATGATTAATTTTTACTATAGAAACCTCAATTGTGGGCCAAGCCCTTTTTGTATTGCCCTATTGATACTCTCTTGACTAGTTGCTATGTGGCTTGTCCGAATGACAAGTGAAGTATAACACAGCAATTTGCTTGAATAAATGGTACTTTTATACAACCGGAATGTTAAGTGACTATTGAGTGAGATTATCCGTATTATTCACGTGCCGAAATTTCCCTCAATGCCTAAAAAACGCTATAATAATAAGTGACTTAATAAATTAATAGTTTGATTCTCTTAAAGAAAACGGCTTTTATTAATAAGGCGTTTTTGTAAACCAATGTGTATTCAAACTAAGAGTTAAACGACTAAAGTTAAAAACGAATAGAGAGAGTGAAGTAAACGGATGGCAAAACAAATGCTGCTTATCTTTGCCCATCCTGACGATGAATCGTTCGCTTTGGGCGGTACCATTGCCAAATACGCTGAACAAGGGGTTACTATAACCCTGGCCGTCGCGACCAAGGGCGAGGCTGGTCAAACAGCAGGGTTTTGTCAGAAGGAAGAACTGGGTTTATTTCGAGAACAAGAACTGATGAGTGCCGCAAAGGTCCTAGGGATTACTGAAGTTATTTTCCTGGGATATCTCGACAAGGAAGTTCCGCTGGCACCACCCCTTGAAATTGTGGAAAGACTTGTCCGCATTATCCGAACCAGACGTCCTCAAGTAGTGATCACCTTTGGAGCAGACGGTGCATCCGGACACCGAGACCATCGGGCGATTCATCATTTTGCCAAGGCAGCTATTAAACTGGCGAAGGAGCCCGTAGTACTGGAGTGGGGAAAACCCTATACTCTGCCACGTCTTTGCTATGTTCAGCCTGGCTGGAGGCTTACTGAGGAAAAGCGGCAAAAAATTGATTATATTATCCCAATTTCAGCATGGATGGAGCGGAAATGGCAGGCAATTCTAGAACATCGGACTCAAAAGGGTTCTCTGCAAAAATTTGAGTCCTTAGAGGAAACAGTCAAACAGGATTATTTAAGTAGAGAATATTTTCAATGCGATTTGGAGTTAAGTCCCTTTCCCGGACGGGGAGAGGATATCATGGCAGATCTGGAGAGGGTGGGATCCTAAGTGCAGGCCAAAGTAGTAATGAAATTTTGCCCGGACTATTCTGCAGACGTAGAAATGCGTTTGAGGGAAGGCTTGGCTGAATTGGGCGGCATTTCCTTCTTTGTGAAGCCTGGACAGAGGGTCTTATTAAAAGTAAATCTTCTCATGAAAAAACGACCAGAGGAAGCGATCACGACCCATCCCAGTGTCGTGGAAGCCGTCGTTCGTCTCGTTCAAGAGGCTGGCGGAATACCGATTATTGGGGATAGCCCAGGTGGACCGTACACTGTCGCTGCACTCCGAACAATTTATATAAAGTCGGGTCTGCGTGAGGTTGCAGAGCGGACCGGGGCAATCCTTAACGAAGATGTGGGGCAAACAACCCTCCAATATCCGGAGGGGAAACTTGCTAAAAGTTTAACCGTAACGAACTGCGTCTTGAATGCTGACGTTGTGATCCCTATTTCTAAATTAAAAACCCATGGCATGATGACCTTCACGGGGGCTGTTAAGATCCTTTTTGGAGTCATCCCTGGACTTCTAAAAGCCGAATACCATTTAAAAATGTTTAGGATTCCTGATTTTGCAGATCTTTTGGTCGATATTGCCACTTGGGTAAACCCCGCCTTAAGCATTATGGATGGGATCGTGGGCATGGAGGGAGATGGACCTTCAGCTGGCAAACCACGAAATGTCAACGCTCTGATTATGAGTACAAACCCTTTCGCCTTAGATGTCGTAGCTACGGATCTGATTGGCTTAAAGCCAGAAAAGGTTCCAACTCTGATGGCTGCCCGCGCTCGGGGTCTAACAAGTCGTCTTAGCGAAGTCGATTTAAAAGGAGATGTGCGCTCCCTGTGGCGGATTCAAAGCTTCGAAATACCTAAAGCAGTCTCGACCAATTTCTTGGATATGGTTCCACTCCCGCGAAGTGTGAAGAAATTCATACTCAACCGTGTGCGTCCTCGCCCTGTTTTTGAACATGAAACGTGTGTGGGGTGCCGGGACTGTCTTAATAACTGTCCGCCTAAAGCTTTGACGATGAATGAAAATCAGCGCCCGATCGTGGATTTAGAAGCCTGTATACGCTGCTTTTGCTGTCATGAGCTTTGTCCACATAAGGCGGTAACACTTTTTAAACCATGGGTCGGCAGAAAACTTATTAAGTAATTTCCCAGAATGTAGTGATTGGACAACCGCAGAGTCTTATTGTGGAGGTGTAAGCAATGGCAGAAAGTGTTATAGTTGTTGATGTGGGCTCTGGAACCCAGGATATCCTTATCTACGAGCCAGGACGATCGTTGGAAAATTGTCCTAAGTTTATCGTTCCGAGTCGCACCCAGCTGGTGGCGGGCAAGATTAGAAAGGCTACAGAACAAGGGAAGGGAATCTTTCTGCATGGCCATTTGATGGGTGGAGGGGCGAGTGCTCAAGCACTGAAAAAGCATGTAGCCGCGGGTCTAAGGGCCTATGCAACTCCTCAAGCTGCAGTTACATATCATGATAATTTGGCGCGAGTCGAAGAGATGGGAATCGTTCTTTGCCAAGAAGCACCGGAATCAGCAACCTCAATTTGGCTGGGAGATATTGATACTGCTTCTTTGCAACAGGCAACTCATGCTTTTGATCTTGAGTATCCTTTAAAATCAGCCGTAGCGGTACAGGATCACGGCTTTAGCGAAACCGAAAGTAATCGTATTCTTCGCTTCCGGCTCTGGGAAGAGTTTATTCTACAAGGTGGGGACCTGCGCAAATTAGTGTTTACCGAGGATATTCCAGAAGTGTATACACGAATGCGTGCAGTTCGAGAGATTGTACCTGGAGCAGTTCTAACGGATACTGGGACGGCGGCCCTCTTGGGAATCACTGCGGACCCCATGGTAAAACCCTATCTTAATCAAGGAATCATAGCCGTCAATATTGGCAATTCTCACACTCTCGCCGCAGCTATTCGAGGGGATCGGGTCTATGGGATTTTTGAGCAACACACTAGTATGCTCAATGCCGACTCACTGACCAATCTTATACAACGTTTTCGATCGACGGAATTAACAAACGCCGAAATCTTCGACAAAGGAGGACATGGTTCGGCTTTACATCCAGACATGCGACCGGGTTGGGAGTTTATCACGGTCACCGGTCCCCGCAGAAGTTTGGCAAAATCTCTGAAATGGTACGAAGCCGCACCCTATGGAGATATGATGTTAACAGGGTGTTTTGGGATTCTTGTCGGTATGCGGATCCTTTAGGGTTAAAAAAAATATTTTAAGTGGCAAGGACTTTTCATATAATTGGAGAATCAAACAGAGGGGCTAAATTCATTTGACAGATAGACGTTTGAATGAGTAGAAAGGGGGGGAGATCATGGCAGAGTTTTTATCTCAAATTCGGAACTTTGAATTTCGAAGCGCAATCGATATCATCGTAGTGGCGGTGGTCTTCTACCAATTTTATATGCTCATTAAGCGGACCCGTGCCGTACAATTGGTTAAGGGAGTCATGGTCCTAGTAGCAGTCTCTTTGCTCGCTAGATTTTTCCATTTAACAACAATTAGTTGGATTTTGGATAAACTTTTGCAAATGTTTGTTATTGCCATTCCGGTTGTTTTCCAGCCGGAACTCAGGAAGGTTTTGGAGCAGCTCGGAAGGGGAAGATTTTTCACTCGCCATCCCTCGACTCCCGGTTTGGATACTCAGGAACAGGTCGTGGAAGAGTTGGTGCGTTGCACGCAGGTCCTCTCCAAGACCCGCATTGGGGCTTTAATCGTGCTTGAACGGAAAACAGGAATCCAGGACTTTGTAGAGACTGGGATTAAGATCGACGGAATGCTCTCCTCGGAATTTTTAGTCAATATTTTTATCCCTAATACCCCGTTACATGATGGTGCAGTCATTGTTCGGCAGGATCGTGTCGCTGCTGCAGGGTGTTTTCTTCCACTCTCTGAAAATCCAAATATCCAAAAGGAATTGGGAACACGCCATAGGGCAGCTTTAGGATTAACGGAAATTACGGATGCATTGGCAATTGTTGTCTCCGAAGAAACAGGGGCGATTTCAGTGGGCATCGATGGAACGCTGACACGTTTTATGGACGAGAAAATGATGCGAGAATTATTGATGAGCGAACTTGAAATTAAGAGTCTTTCTTCATCAGTCATTCCGTTTTGGAGGTGGTAGCCCCATGCTTGATATGTTTCGCCGCAACCTCGGGGTTAAGATCCTCTCATTACTTTTTGCGATCCTCTTTTGGCTCTTCGTTCTGAATGATGAGACCCCCGATAAGCTTCTTCCCGAACAGACGTCGGCTATTCCACTCGTGGCAAGCGGATTAGATCAAAATATGGTTGTAATGACTCAGTTTCCAGTCGTTCGTGTTCGTATACAAGGGAGTAACCCGAGCGCAAATATTAAAGATATCTATGCCCAAATCGACCTTTCAAATGCAGTGCCGGGAGAAAGTACCTATGACATTAAAGTCAACACGCCACCGGGAATGATTGTAGTGGATCGCCAACCAGCCAATGTTAGATTGACCTTGGATAGGGTTCAAGAGAAGACGATCCCGGTTGAGGCAATCGTTTCAGGAAATCCTGCCAATGATTATGAAGTGGGTAGTCCCATTGTCAAACCGTCGGCGGTTAATGTTCGTGGACCGAGTTCGATTCTTGGCACCCTAAATAGAGTGACTGTAGAAATCAGTGTATCGGGTGCAAGTGAGACAGTTCAGATTACGAGACCCGTAAGTTTTCGAGATAAAGAGGGCAAACCTATTTTTGGACCGAATCCGGCTGCAGAGATTTTAAGTGCTTATCCAAGCAGTGTGGATGTGATTGCTCCGGTGATCGCCAAAGGGCTCTCTACTATGATGATCCCTTTGAGGGCAACGACTACTGGAACGCCTGCTGCAGGCAAGGAGCTTCGTTCCTTAGTCTCCACCCCTGCAAGTGTAACGGTTCAAGGGACTCCCCAGGTTTTAAAAGCCTTTGATTTCCTAAATATCGGACCATTGGACATTAGCAATCTATCCGAGGATAAAAATTTCCAGATACCGTTAGATAAAGTCACGTTACCGCCGGGAGTTTCGTTCCTGAACGGGACCAACTTGAGTGTTTTCGTTCAAATTGGGGATGGACCCATCCAAAAAAGTATCTCAGGTGTAGTGGTCCAAGTCCGTAATGTTGGGACTGACCTAGAGGTTGATAAAATCACTTCTCCTATCGATGTTGTGATCGAGGGTCATGCTGATATTTTAGAGAAGGTAACTCCAGACCAGATCCAACTCTGGGTTGACGCCTCCGATAAAAAAGCGGGAGATTATCTCGGCTCGAACGTATTCTGGCAGCTCCCTCCGGGCGTAACCTTGCCTACTACAGTGCAGGTGGACTATAGTCTCAAAGCTCAGGTAGTTAAAGGAGTAGAATAGTCACGTGGATTTACTGTATACGAATTTAAGAATCCCTGTGGAAGAGGATGCGTTGTTAATGGCAACGCTTGCACGAAAGCTAAAAGTACCAAGCCACTCGATCAGCGGTCTTCGTTTCCTACGTCGTTCTTTAGATGCCCGCAAAAAGCCCAATCTGGTGTTTGTTTATACGATCCAGTTTTCCCTTGATGTACCCAATACCGAGGTGAGCCGTGTTTTAGCGCGGGTCCCCGGACTGAAAGAAGCTCCGGTAGAGGCCCCGGTACTTTGGCCTAGGCCTAGTCTAGCCTTGAAACATCGCCCAGTGGTGATTGGAGCTGGACCGGCAGGGTATTTTGCCGCCTTAGCCTTAGCCAGAAGAGGGTATGCGCCGCTTGTTCTTGAGCGTGGAGACTCGGTCGAAGAACGGACACGCAAGGTTCAGGAACTCTGGGATACGGGAACCTTAGACCCGGAAAGTAATGTTCAATTTGGGGAAGGGGGAGCTGGAACCTTTTCGGACGGCAAGCTCACAACCCGAATTCAGGACCGACGTATTTCTGACGTCTTAGGGACGTTTGTCAAACATGGAGCTCCCTCCGAGATTCAGTATCTGGCGAAACCCCATATTGGGACGGATATTCTTAAAGAAGTGGTCAAGGGCATCAGGACGGAAATCGAGTCTTTGGGCGGCGAGATCCGCTTCAAGACTAAGGTGACCGGGTTGCTACCATCGTCAGGCCGCATGAAAGGGGTCGTCGTAAACGATGGGGAGGAAATCCCCGCCGAAGCGGTGATTCTCGCCATCGGACACAGTGCCCGAGATGTTTATAAATTACTCCACTCTCTGGACATTACGCTAGAGAAAAAATCGTTTGCAATTGGTCTGCGCGTAGAACACCCGCAGGCACTCATCAATCTTTCTCAGTATGGAATCGAAGAACACCCCCATGTCGGCCCAGCGGACTATCAGCTGACCTATCAGGACGTTAGGACGGGACGGGGAGCCTATGCTTTTTGTATGTGCCCAGGCGGAAAGGTTGTGGCCGCGACCTCGGAAGAGGGAGGGGTTGTCACGAACGGTATGAGCGCCTATGATCGGGACACGCAGATTGCCAACAGTGCGATTGTTGTAACCGTTGGTCCAGATGACTTTTCGACCGACCATCCTCTGGCGGGCCTAGAATTCCAAAGAGAATGGGAACATAAGGCATTTATTGCGGGAGGGTCAAATTATCGGGCTCCAGCTCAACGAGTGTTGGATTTTTTAGAACAGCGAGTCACAGAGCGCTTTGACTTGTCGCCAACTTATGCCCCGGGCATTGTGCCGAGTGAGTTGCATCAGGTACTTCCGACTCAAGTAGGAGAGGTATTAGAGCGAGCACTTCGAGTTTTTAACGGTAAAATTAAAGGTTTTGCTGGGGAAAGAGCAACTTTGACAGGAGTCGAGACAAGGACAAGTGCCCCCATCCGCATCGTTCGAAACACTCAGGGGGAATCTTTAAGTATGGTAGGACTTTATCCAGCAGGGGAAGGAGCCGGGTATGCTGGAGGGATTACAAGTGCTGCAGTGGACGGATTAAGAATCGCAGAATTTCTTATGGCGCAATATGCTCCAATAGAGTAAACTAATACAGTTAACCCTAAAAAAACATTAGAGATTAAGAACATTTTGCTTAAGAAGTAATACACTAGAAGATATGAAGGGAGGGAACGATTTGAGTCGACTCTTTGGAACCGATGGGGTCCGTGGTGTGGCTAACAGCCAGTTGACACCGAATCTCGCTTTTAGACTTGGGCAAGCAGGGGCTTATGTGCTTAGTAAAGAGCATCCACACCCTCGAATTGTCATCGGCAAAGATACTCGGATTTCTGGAGATATGCTTGAAGCGGCACTTATCGCCGGAATATGCTCGGTCGGAGCGGATGTTTTACGGGTCGGTGTACTACCAACACCTGGGATCGCTCTCTTAACGCGTACCCTTGATGTTAGTGCCGGAGTGGTGATTTCAGCATCCCATAACCCTGTTCAAGATAACGGCATAAAATTCTTTGATTCAACCGGGTATAAATTACCGGATGCTATCGAAGATGAAATCGAAAGCATCGTAGATAGTGAAGATAAACCTTGGCAGATCCCTGTTGGCGGTGAGATCGGGCGAGTGATTGAGGTGAACGATGCAGGACGTCGCTATAAGGAGTTTCTTAAAAGTACTGTAGGGCGACTGGACGGGATTAAAGTTGTCTTGGACTGTGCCAACGGAGCGGCATCGTTTGTAGGCCCAGAAGTATTGCAAGAAATCGGAGTAGAAGTCATCTCTATCTGTAATATACCAGACGGTGTGAATATCAATGATAGTTGTGGATCGACTCATCCAGAACAGTTGCAGCGAGCAGTTTTAGAACACGGCGCAGATCTAGGCTTAGCCATGGACGGAGATGCTGACCGTCTCATCGTGGTTGATGAACGTGGGGCGATTTTAGACGGAGATTTTATCATGCTGATTTGTGCCCTAGCTCAGAAGGCTAAAGGGACCTTAGCCCAGAATGCAGTCGTGATAACCGTCATGAGTAACTTAGGTCTCCATCTGGCCCTGAAAAAGGCAGAAATCTCAATTTTCGAGACACAAGTCGGGGATCGCTATGTCATGGAAGAGTTGATCAAGACCGGGGCGAAGCTTGGTGGAGAGCAGTCTGGACATATTATTTTCCTGGACAGCAACACGACCGGAGATGGACTATTGACCGCTCTGCAGTTGTTAGCTGTGGTGAAGGAGCGGCAACTTCCGCTCTCCCAACTCGCATCTCAAATGCAGCGGTTACCTCAGGTGCTCCTCAATACTAAGGTACAACATAAAGACCGCTTAATGAAGGATGAGAGAGTACTTGCGAAAGTACATGAAGCTGAGGAATTTCTAAACGGTACTGGCAGAGTCTTAGTACGTCCTTCCGGGACAGAGCCACTCATCCGAGTCATGGTTGAAGGACCTGACCAACAAAAATTAAAAGAATTGGCCCAAGGGGTCATTGACATTATTAATCAATGTGATGAATAAATAAAAAATACCAATAGCTTACTGTCTCTAATTCACGTATAATGGTTCATGTGCCTTTAGTAGTAAAGAACTCACATAGTTGAGGCACATGAACCCAACCGATCTGCTGTGTGGAGGTTAGACCGATTCTTAATGTGTTGTCTATCATAATAATGGAGAGAAGGTGATGTTCTAGGTTGAGAGATAAAGATTGAAGCTCAGA
The DNA here is from genome assembly GCA_000961805.1 of Peptococcaceae bacterium BRH_c23. Next base: position 9,457 of record LADV01000107.1, read on the forward strand.
GTTTTGGAGTCAGGAGTTGAGTTTGAGCAAAAGGCTAAAGATACTTGTGGATAGACAGTTGTAGTTAGAGGGCAATATATTAAAGCGCCAGGACCTTAAGAGGATTTTCTATTTAAGGTCGACGAGGAAGAGGGTTATCGAACAATTCGGCGGATCCCTCTCGGTGGCTTGTCACCGTAAAGCTTGCTTAAAACCGAGGAGTAATTCTCGGGACAAAGAGAAAGCTGACAAGACAAGGGGAAAGTCTACTCAATTTGCCCCCTTGCTTGAATTGCCTAAAATCTAAAGCAACAAGTCGTCCGTACAGGGGCGACTTTATTTTTTTACTAGAAGACCAGTCTAAATGAATCATCGAGCGACGTACGTAGTATACGTAAAGCAAGAACAGGGATTATAAGGATTAATGATGAGCAGCCAGAGGCCAGCGCAATTATTTTGAAGGAGATGTTACAAATGTGTGGAATTGTAGGATATATTGGAAATAAAGTAGCCATTCCGATTCTGGTAGACGGCTTAAAGAAGCTTGAGTATCGGGGGTATGATTCCGCAGGCGTTGCCGTGCTGGATCATGAGGAAATTGTCATTTCTAAAAGCGTGGGTAAGTTAGTAGCTTTAGAAGAGGAACTTGGAGCAGTTTATTCCCAATCATTCATTGGGATCGGGCATACTCGCTGGGCGACTCATGGGCGACCTTCTCAAGCTAATGCTCATCCGCATAGCGACTGTGGTCAGGATTTTGTCGTGGTGCACAACGGAATTATTGAGAATTACCTAGAATTAAGGGAAAGACTGATCGAAAAGGGACATCAGTTTGTTTCAGAAACAGATACAGAAGTTTTAGCCCATTTGGTGGAGGACTATTATGCAGGAGACCTTGAGGCGGCTGTCCGTGAAGTCTTGAAGACAATTCATGGATCCTATGCCATGGTTGTCCTAAGCCGTAAGGAGCCCGATAAGTTGGTTGCCGCCCGTAAAGACAGTCCGATGGTAGTGGGCCTTGGAGATGGTGAGTTCTTCGTGGCCAGTGATATAACTGCGATTTTAAACTATACGAGAAAAGTCTATATCTTAGATGACGGCGAGATGGTCGTCATAACAAAAGCTGGGGTTAAAGTCTCGGACTTCGAAGGAATTCCGCACACGAAGGACGTTTTTGACGTGAAGTGGGATGCCGTGGCTGCAGAAAAAGGCGGGTACGAGCATTTCATGCTCAAAGAAATTCACGAGCAGCCTCGTGCTTTGAAGGATACGATGTTGGGTCGTTTAGAAGAGGAAAGAGTCGTTCTTCAGGAAGTCGATCTGACCCTTGAAGAACTTGCGAAAATCAACAAAGTATATATTGTGGCTTGTGGTACTGCCTGGCATGCCGGATTAGTCGGCAAGACTTTGATTGAGCGCTGGGCACGTCTCCCGGTGGAAGTAGATATTGCCTCAGAGTTCCGTTATCGTTCCCCGCTTGTGGATGAGAATACCCTAGTAGTAGTGGTCAGCCAGTCCGGAGAAACAGCCGACACTTTAGCGGCACTGCGAGAAGCTAAAAATCGCGGAGCACGCGTGGTAGCCGTCACGAATGTCGTGGGCAGCACGGTATCCCGTGAAGCTCATGATGTAATCTTTACTTGGGCGGGCCCAGAGATCGCGGTCGCTTCTACGAAAGCTTATACCACTCAGCTGGAAGGAATGGTGTTACTCGGACTCTATCTTGCCCAAGTCAAAGGAACCTTGCCTGCCAAAAAGATCGGGGAAATTATCTCCGCTCTGAAGAGAATTCCTGCCCAAGCTCAAGAGGTTTTGGATCAGGAAAGCCTGATCAAAGAGTTAGCAAAGTCCTTTGTTAATGTGGAAGATGCTTTTTTCATCGGTCGCTCGTTAGACTGGGCCGTTGCCATGGAAGGCTCCCTGAAATTAAAGGAGATTTCCTATATTCATGCAGAAGCTTATGCCGCGGGAGAATTAAAACACGGCACTTTAGCACTGATCACAGAGCATACGCCGGTGATTGCTCTGGCAACTCAACGGGATGTGTACGATAAAACGATCTCCAATGTCAAAGAGGTTAAAGCTCGGGATGCTCGTGTGATCGGACTGACCTATAAGGGCAACACCAACTTGGCGAAGTCCGTCGACCATGTGATCTACATTCCAGAGACCCTAGATGAGCTTGCTCCGATTTTGACAGTTATACCGCTGCAGCTTCTGTCTTACTATGTCTCCGTGGCTAGAGGGTGTGACGTCGATAAGCCAAGGAATTTGGCCAAGAGTGTGACGGTGGAGTAGGGGTTTGGGTTGTGAAACAGCAGCAGCTGTTCATCGGAAATAAAGTTTTTCAATAGGAAAAAAAGTTGTTAAAAAGGAAATAAAGTTATTAAATATGGAACCACCATTTTATGGTATACTAATTGGTAGTATATTCAAGGAAAGGTGGTTTTTTCTTTTGCCTGGAGGAAAAAGCCTATGGAATGAAGCTAAGTTCAAACGATATCTGAAAGAGGGCCGTGGTCAAGGAATAGGAGCAGATTATATTCCTTGGCATAGGGTTCAAGACTTCAATTCGAGAGGAAGAACTTCTCGTGGACCAGGTTGGAAAACAGGAAGAGAGCATCAACTCTTTTCTGACCTCGAAACGAATTACTTTTATATGCTTGAATGGGAAGATTCAGTTACGGATATACGAGAACAATATCCTTTGCTGGATTTGGAACTGGCCATGAGGATCGCGGAAGAAATAGGAGTCAAATATCCTGCAAGGCAAGGATTTCCGTGGATGCTTACTACAGATTTCTTGATTAATACTGTTGTTAATGGTAAAGAAGTCACCATTGCAAGGACAGTTAAGCCTTCTGAGGACTTGGAAAAACGACGGATATTAGAGAAGTTTGAGATTGAGCGAAGATATTGGCAGACCAAGGACATTGATTGGGCGATCGTTACCGAAAACGAGATTCAAAGGCAAGTCTCAAGGAATATCGAGTGGCTACACCCTTACAAGCGTCTAGAACCAACTGAAAGTCTGTCGCAGGACGACCTGATATACTATGCAGAAATAATAAAAAGAGAGCTTGATAAAAGCGCAAAGCCCATAAGAATTGTTCTGACTCAAATAGAAAAGAACCATAATTTGAATTCCGGAACAGGGATATATCTCTTTAAACATTTGTTAGCTTGCAAAGATATTAAGATGAACATGGGTACGAAAATCTATGAAGGGTGTTCGGCAGCAGATATATTGTCTATCCACTTTGAACATGAGGAGGCAATTGTATGAGAAAAAACCTCCTGATAAATGATCTGATCTGTTGGACTGATGATGGAGATCGCCTAGAAAGGGTTCTCTGGATTGACGAAGGCCGGGTTATTGCTTTTTGCATAGATGTACAAGCTTCAGTTGGATTTCCTCGGAAGGTGCCATTATCTCAAATTAATGAATCTATTGAGCGATATGAAGCTGTAATAATTGAAAATGATCCATACGCTGTAATTGTGAGAGAAGATGATTTAACAGAGAGCCAAAGGGTATTGAGAGATATGGGCTGGAATGTTGTTTCATCCGTGATTTCTAAAGTTGGTGAACCGGATATTTTTATTCGAGAAAAACGTGGATCTGTTATTGTTTCTGTCTCCAAGGAGTTTAGGATTTCCGTAAATACAGTCTACAGATATTTGAGAAGGTATTGGCAGCGTGGAAAGAGGCCCAGCGCCTTGCTGCCTGATTATAGCAATTCGGGAGGAAGAGGGAAGCCGAAGAGCGCCGGAGAAAAGAAACGGGGTCGTCCGAGAAAAAATCCCTCTATAGCAGGAACTGGGATCAATGTGGATGAATCGATAAAGCAGATATTTCTTATTGCTTATGAAGAGTTTTATAAGACCCGCAAAGAATTAACTTTGGCTAAAACCTACGAGAGAATGTGTGAGAAATATTTTGCGGAGAATATGTATTTTGAGGACGGACAGAAGAGGGTTGCCATATTAGGGCCAGATGAAAGGCCGAATTTGGATCAATTTGACTATTGGGTTGAGAAGCATGAGAAAACAAACTTTAACAGTACTGTGATTGCAAGGAAAGGTGAAAAGTGGTTTTCTTTGAAGGGCAGGGCATTGCAAGGAAGATCCGATGCGGAGCTTATCGGCCCCGGTTCATTGTTTCAGATTGATTCTACAGTCGGCGATGTGTATCTCGTATCAAGATTTAACAGAGAGTGGATTATTGGCAGGCCGGTGATTTATGCAGTAATTGACGCATTTAGCCGGATGGTCGCAGGAATATATGTTGGCTTAGAGGGACCATCTTGGTTGGAAGCAGCAAATGCTATAGCTAACTGTGCGACTGATAAAGTGAAGTTCTGTAAGGATTATGATATAAACATTGAACCTGAAGAGTGGCCTATTAAAGGACTGCCCAATGCCATAGTGGCGGATCGTGGTGAACTGGAAGGAAAGCCTGTTGAGACACTGAGTAAAAACCTTCATGTGTGGATTAAGAACACCCCGCCTTATAGTGGTTGTTACAAAAAAGCAGGAACAGGCAAAAACAAACCCTGCAAGCGAACAAGCGTGTCACTCGTTTAGAAGTTTATACTCCTCCTAAAGCTCCCGAAAGACTTCTCGATACTGAAAAAGGATACGTCGCGAAAAAACACCCTAAAAAAGGATATAGTACTTTCTTGGTTCCATCTGGGGTTGGATTCCAAGACTTGCTTTTAGGATGCTCTGGTGCTTAAGCTGTGCGAAGAAGAACGAATTTTCGGTCATAAATAGCTTCTTCAGCAAGGCGTCGCAACTCTTGACTTCGTCCTTTAGGAACTAAGTATTCCTGGGCGTGGTGGATCATCCCCATAATTAAGCGGCTTAAATCAACGAGGCGAAGGTAGATCTCAACCCGTTTTTGCCCACGTATGGGTAACTTCTTATGGTGAAAAACGTGATCCAATAGGTTTGCTTCTAAGGCAAAGTTTAGTTCAACTTGTTTACGGAAATTCAGACAGGACCTAGCCCATTGTGATCCTTGTACTATTGGACCGAAAAATTGAGGCTTTTCTAAAAAGGAAAACTCAAAACGTTT
>LADV01000268.1 GCA_000961805.1 Peptococcaceae bacterium BRH_c23
GTTAACCTTCATATGCTCAATAATCCAAAGATGCACATTTTGGAGTATAAAGGTGGAATCATTAAAGGATACTCGGGGATGATGGAACTTTCCGGGCCGCCTGAGTTGCTTCAAGTTGCCATAGATGCAGGCCTTGGAAGTAAGAATGCACAAGGGTGCGGATGCTTGGAGGTGATGGGGAGGGGGTGACATCGCTAGTGTCATAAGATATGAAGTCTCAAAAAGGAATATAAGAACTTATCAATAATTATTCCGTTTCAAGCCATTCCAGATACTGCGCTGCATTCATTGTGCGTGGGCGCTCCATATCAAGCCGCAAGAAATGTTTATCCCCGCTGATAATAATGTCTACATTTTCAACAATTGCAGCATTGAGAATCGGCTGATCCTTTGGATCGCTAATCAGCTTCTGTGGATATTCAGGTGCAAGCACTAAATCATAGCCAAGCTCGGCAAGGAAAACATCAACATCTGCCAACGCCTGTGGAGCCTTACGCTCTAGCACATCCCGCAGTTCAAAAATATTATGGTCACAGAGCACCAGTTCGTGATACCTAGCGGCATGGAGCAGAGCGGCGGCAGGTTTGGAATTGGGCCAAAGCAATGCGGATATAGGATGTTTGCATCGGCTAATATCTTCATTGTTTTGAGTTCTTTCTGTAGCGTACCTCATCAACAAGAGCCTGCACTTGGTTCTCATCTTGGATACCGGCTGTTTCAGCCACCCCTTCAAATGCCTTTTGCGCTTTCAGAATGGCCGTAGCTGACGCATTGTTAATCACGATTTCTCCATTTTCCCGCTCAATAAAAAGTAGCTTATCTCCTTCCTTAAGCATAAGCTTACGGCGAATTTCTATGGGAACTGTGACCTGACCGTTTGCAGATACCTTGGCAAGGTTCATTAATATCACTCCTTTCAATTCCTTAGATATCAAGAATTCTTTATATATAGTATATGCCCTTAAGAAAAATCTACAAAGAAAAATTTGTGAACAAATAAGGCGAAAAATGCAAGATGAGAATATTTGTGTACGCACACTCTCCCCGGTCGTGGCCTATAGAACCCTGTTTCGTGGAGAAGGAAGCAAATACACAGTCCATTGTGCATTTCACAATTCTTGATAATAGTCAGGAAAATGGTAATAGGGGGGAAAATCAAGTAATGTCTTAAAGAAATTCAAGATTAAAGAAAACCGCGACATATGACGACAGAGAACATCAGATATTGTCCTTATCAAGAAAATCTTTTGAAATTATGAGGTGGGTTTGATGCCAATTAGTAAAGAAGAGATGATCGCTGAGACGGAGGCGTTTTGGAAAGGTTATCCTCGTGGTACTAATTATGTGGAATATTATTCGAACTATATTCATGAATTATTGCCCTATGAGCTTGATTATATTAGACAAAGCAGAGAAACTCTAAAAATTAACGTGGGGACGCTTGTTTTTATAGTCGGATACAGCTTAGAACCATTAATTTTGTTAATTTGCTTAATAAAACCTCCAAGAGTTTTAATAGTTTTAAATGAAAACTATGGAAGAGAGACTGGAGAAGACAGAGCACCTAGAGTGAAGGGAATTATTCAGAAGGCTGTTAAGGAGGTTAGCGTTGCAGATGAAGAAATGGATGGTAATAGTTACACTGTAGAGATGAAGCATGGAATACTTTCTGGTGAGGGACCCAATGAGGTATATGAATTTTTGCATTCTCATTGCAAGGGGTGTAAAGATCTGATCATCGATGTTACGGGCGGAAAGAAATCGATGGTATCCGGGGCGTTTCTTTATGCTGCCTATAATAATACAAGAATTACCTATGTTGATTTTTACAAATATGATGAGCAAGGTCAACGACCTTATGGTTTCTCATGTTATCCTGATATGTTAAAAAATCCGATCAAAGAGTATGCTTTAAAGGACTGGGCACGAGTTCAAGATTTATATGAAAAGTATTCGTTTCCGGCGGCTTTAGAAATTCTGCAGCAAAATATTCTAAAATCATCTAGACTAGAAGGTTCTAGAAAGTTTGATCCTGATGAAATTAATAAGCTTAATAATCTAAAATCAATCCTGGAAATGTATAAGTTTTGGGATATGTCTGATTTTAAAACTGCCCGAATTAGTTATAAAAAGATAGCAAATTTGATAGGAAGAGAAATGGTTCCAAACTTAATCTTTGATATTGAACAATGGCAATTAGGTGGTCAAAGTATTGAAGAAATGGTCTTACTACTAAAGAAAGGTGACACCGATATTATCGAAAGATTTGGTAAAAGATTAGATAGGCAAATTCTTTCTAACCCTAAACTTGTCGCACTATATGTTCAAAATGAAATAAACAAAGCCCAGATATTAATTTCGGACTATTCGGACTATCGTTCTTCTTTTCTAAAAACAAGTGCCGTCTCTGAATTTCTAATAAAATCCAGAGTCTATCGTTATGAGAAACATTTACAACCAAGAGAATTAATTGATTCCTTTCTTGGGTACGGTGGATTGAGTCTCTTTATTACCTTACTAGATCATGGAGTAGCAGCGAATATACAATACAATTATACATTTGATGTGCTTTTCTTTGATATTTTACGCAATCGAATGGGTGATGAATTTGTTAGTTATCAGAGAATGCTACAAGACGCGAAGAATTTATCCTTATTTAGAAATAAGACTGTTCATGGGGTTTTACCAATTCCAAAGGAGATGGCTACCGAGTCGTTAAGGATCGCTAAGAATAACCTCCAAAATTATTTGAAGTATTTTTTACCACAGGAGGATAGGTCTTATGTGGATAATGCTGTCAAAGAGATAATCCCTTGGAATTCCCTTAAACAAGCACTTCAGCTGGATTTTATACCGGAGGATGTGAATTCGATTGACTAAATTTCTTTTAGTTGCCGAAGCAGATCAGATACAAAAAACGATCTTTAAGGCAACACGTTTGGCTGAAATCATCGGGGGGAGCCAACTGCTCACCAATTGGTGTAATGAAAAGGCAGAAGAATTGAGGGAGTTCGGGATTCTGGAAGAGGACATTATTATTGCCGATGGTGGTGCCTTTCGGATTATTTTCAACAAGTATGAAGATTGCGAGCACTGGGGGATGAGATTAGCCGAGGATTACGCTTCTGTAATAGGTGGAACCATCTCGGTGACAAAACCGCTCCCCATCAACGACGAAAATAGCTTTAGAGAGGTATCAGTCCTGGCTCAATTAGAACTTCGGAAAATGAAGAATAATCCCCTGCCCATCTCAGTAAATCAGCATAATCCGTTTGTGAACATTTGTGATGTTTGTGGGAGCGGTTTAGGGAACGAAAAGATCGAGAATTACCAGCAGATCAGTGGCAATAATGACAATACTGTTCATGACAAAAGAAAGATCCTCTGCCGGAGCTGTAATAACAAATTAAAATTGGCTCAAGAGTCACACTTTAAATCAAATTTTCTTGCTCATGTGAAAAACTGTTTTCAGGGAACACAAAAAGATCAGATTACGCTTCGTATGCCTCAGGAAGTTGAGGAACTTGCCAGCTACAAAGTGCGCAATAATATTGCTTATATCGTAGCAGATGGCAATGACATGGGTGTTTTGTTTAGCACTTGTAATAAAGCACAAATGAAAAGTTTATCAACTGAGCTGCCGAAAATAATTAATGAGACAATTGCCATAGTGACTGCGCGCATGATTGTGAAGCTTTATGAAGAAGAATTTGCCGCAGGTAAACCTTTCGAAGTGATTTGCCTGGTTGTTCCATTAATCTTAGGTGGCGATGATATTTATATACAACTGGCTGCCCCGTATTCATTAGACTTTGTTCGAATGTTTACCAGCTTATATATTGACAGAATGCAGACGTTTAAGCGTGAAAATGGCTTGCAGGGTGAGAAGGCTGGGATCTGCTTTGGACTGGTGATCTGTAAAGCAAAATATCCCCATACCCTTGCTTATGATCACGCGCATAAATTCCTTAATCAATCTAAAGTAGCGGCAAAAGCAGGCCGAGTTGGGATAAACGCTGATCAAGTGAGTCGGAGCCTTATCTCTTTTGGGGTCGCGGAGGCAAATCATCGGCTTGAGGGACACTATCAGCCTAGTCTTCAACCCTATTCGACTGAAGACATTGCAAGCAGGAGACATTTATCCTTAAAGGAATTGATCAGTTATCGATCGAAACTAAAGGATGTTCCAAGTTCGCGACTTGCGGAATGGCATAAATTCTATGATATTTCCGTATTGCCTGAGCGTCCCAGATCACAAGCTAAGGATAACTGGATTTCAGACTTTAGATATTTTAGGCAAAGAACGAGTATCAATCCGAGCATCAATACGCTTCTGTATGAGGCTCTTGTAACTTTAGGAAGCGATAATGAGGAAGAGCTTTACATGAGAAGTAATGATTCCAAGTTTGGCTCAGGGATCCCGGATTTACTGGAGTTTTGGGATTATGCTTCAGACTTGGCTGACGATAAGGAGGAGTTGGAGAAATGAGCCTTAAGCTGGTCTTTTCAGTTAAGTTATTAACCGATTACCATGTTTCTACCGGAGCAGGATTAGGGAAGAACATTGATTCAGCTTTATTCAGAGATCATACAGGACGACCATCTCTACGCGGATCGACCCTAGCAGGCTTATTTCGTTCAGCTGGGCAAGAGCTTGGTCGGCTGGCTCCACAACTCCAGCAAACTATCAATGAGATTTTCGAAAATAAACAGCACATTAAGAGTTGGGCGTTTCGTTCGGCTGAAATGGTTCAAGATGATCTGATGAATATTCAGGTTGGCGAAAGTCGATTTTCCAATGTCCGAGTGGGGGTCAGAATCGATCCTGTCTCACGGCGGGCGCAGGACAAAAAGTTTTTTAACAAAGAGTTTGGAAGTGCCGGGATCGAGTTTATCTTCGAGGTAGAGCATATTGGTCAACCGGGTCAAGAAAAGGATGAAGCAGCTCTGCTCTTAGCAACTGCACGCCTGATCCGCTCGTTAGGCAGTGGTATCAACCGCGGGGCAGGTAAATGTTTGCTTACACTAAAATCTATCCAAGGAATCGAGCGTACCATAACCCAAGAGGAGCTTTTTGAGCACCTGAAGAGAATGCTTGAAGGACAGCAACGAGAGACTACATTTGGGTTAACAGTTGCGAAGCAAACAATAGCCAATACCTATACCTATACCTCCCATCGATATAGGGTAGTCTTGAAAAGCCTGGAACCGATCATTATCACAAATGGCGGAAGGGATGGGACAGAATATGACACACTGAACTATATTCCGGGAACCACTGTCTTAGGGGCAATTGCTAATAAATACATAAAACAAAATTCGATCGAGGGTGAAGCATATAACGATTTTCTTCATCTGTTTAAGCGCGGGGGTCTCGTCTTTTCTCCTCTCTATCCGGTCGTACTTGATGAGGTAGACCGCAGTTCGTTGTTGCCGACTATTCCGATCCCTCAAGATATGCTGACATGCAAGAGAAAACCAAATTTTTCCACTTATTGCCATGAAAATGAGATAAGAGGGTACGCGTGTTTACAAGAGACTAGCTCCTATAAATGCTTGATCTGTTCGAAAGGACTAGCAGAGGTACCCTTGATCAATGTCGAGGGCTTCCTGCCGGTTCGTTGGAACATCGGGAGCAAGGTGCAAAAATTAGAAAGTCAAAAAAACTACGAGCCTCATTTGGCCATGCAGGATAATGAGCGTCGGGCAAATGACGGAAGCTTTTACGCCTATAACGTACTCCCCGCAGGTTCTCTTTATTATGGGGAGATCTATGCTCATGATCCAGAACATCTCAAACAGATCTTACAGTTGATGGAAAATGAAAATGAGGGTTATGAATCCGAACTCTTAATTGGAAAAGGAATCACACGTGGTTATGGAAGAGTAAAGATGCACCTTGAACCTTGCCCAGAATCTAAACTAAACCCTGAACCAATCGAAAAGAGGGTGAAGTCGTTGGATTCAGTGACCTTATATTTCTTATCCGATACTATCGTAGTCGATCCGTGGGGACGATGTATTTCCGGTTTTGACTCCGCTGTCTTGTCTAAAATGCTATCGTTAGAAGTAGAAATGATCCAGGCTTTTGTTTCATTGAAAGAAATCGAAGGGTTTAGCGGGATAACTGGACTGCCGAAATTTAGGGATATGGCAATTAAAGCAGGTTCAGCGATAGGTTTTAAAGTGGTCTCAGGAGAATTGACAGATCTTTTGGTCAAACTATCCGGAATTGAGCAGCAGGGTATGGGCTTTAGAACCCATGAAGGTTTTGGCAGGGTTGCTTTCAACCATGTGGTGTACCACATGGAGGACTTTTCACATGGGATCAGGTGCGTAAGAAATCCCTATTATGTCAGTGACTCAAGTCAACCTGAAGTGTGGTCAAAGATCAAGACTCGACTGCATACCCGATATCTCAACCGCACTCTTGATAAGTCCTTTGATCGATCGTTAGCTCGATGGCTCAATAACCATAAACATTTAAATGTAGAAAAGCTTAAAGAAAGACTATGTTTATATGGAACCCTAAATATCTTAGAAGGTTTTGGTATCAGTGCACGCGATAAACGAGACGGGATAGCCGAATTTGTCCGATTGGCTAATGAGGAAATTGAGGCACTTAACGAAATCTTAAAGAGGAAACTCGCTGATCATAACCTGGAACAAAGCGAAGAGCTTTGGAAAAGAACAATTGAGTGGTTTGCCTCTCATATCATCGCCTGTGAGAAAGCGGGGGAAATCAATGGATAAGTTGATCTTAGAGATACATTTTCAGACTGTAACTCAAATACATATCGGCTCGGGTGATAATGAGGGACTCGTAGATAACCAACTAATGCGCAGGGTTGACGGAAAATATATTATTCCCGGTTCCTCATTGGCGGGAGTTCTCCGGGCAAGGGCAACGAGGCTTTTTCCCAGGCTATTCATGCTCGATCAATGTTTAGCCTTTGATTCTAAGAATAAGCAATTATGCACTTGCGCTGTATGTAGCCTATTTGGGCAAATTAACCCTGATGCTAAAAAAGACTCTCCTCAAACGTCAAAGATAATGGTAGATGATGCTCAGCTTATGCTGAGTGATAAGACCTTGCTTCGGGATGGGATAGGTATTGATCGGGAAACCAGAACCGTGGTCAAGGCAGCTAAATTCGACTATGAGACGATCCCACCAGAGACCGACGTGATCTTAAGAATTGAAGGCAATCAGCTGACCGAGCTGGAAGAAGCGATGCTGGTAGTGTTAATTAGCGAAATCGATCTTGGTCGCATTAGTATCGGTGGGAAAAGTTCTCGGGGTTTAGGGAGGATCAGACTTAAAGATTCCAATCAGAAGAAGGAAGTATTCGCTAAATATCTAAAAAGTCTCCAAGGGGATACTCAGGAATTAATAAAGTTATTGAAGGAAGATGACTGGTTTAACATTGGTCATGAAATTCATAACTGGTATGAGGAGCGGCTCATCTTTGTAATAAATAGTTATCAACCATGTAGTATCGATCAGATGAGCATTAAAGGATTCATCCGATTTGATGAAGGGCTGCTTATTAAAGACAACTATATCGGAATTGGAACGAGCTTTGATTCTGTTCCCCATATGCTTAAAATACGAGATCAATTGCACACCTATCTGCCTGGCTCAAGCTTGAGAGGCGTATTGCGAAGCCAGGCAGAGCGCATTGTGAGGACCGTAGTCAGCGATCAATCAATAATTGGGGATTCAGCTGAACAACTTCTCAGCTTGGCCAGTGATCTTTTTGGAGACAAAGAACAGGGAAGTAGGTTGAAAATTCGTGATGGGCAGGAAGCATTCGAAGTTGAAAGTCAGGCCGCGATGTATAGTCAGGATTTTTTGGCCATTGACCGTTTTACAGGCGGCGGTAGAGATGGGAAAAAATTTGACACTGTTGCGGTGTACAGACCGAGGTATGAGCTGGAGTTTGTTCTCGAGCAGCCGGAGGATTGGGAAATAGGTTGGTTGTTGCTGACAATTCGGGATCTCAATGATGGACTGGCAATGATCGGTTCCGGTTCTGCTAAAGGTTTCGGACGAGCTGAAATAGAAGTCAAGAACACAACAGTATTGTTACCCCAAAACTCCGAGATTTCTGGTACCTTAGAAGATTCTGGGGTCCTTAAGGCTAAACAGCTTTCACTTGCCTCGTTGCTCGAAGATGAAAAGGTTGATACCTATATCGAGGCTTTTACACAGAAGGTCAAACAAGAAGGGGCTTCTAGGGAGAAGGGCGTTGAAAAGGAGGGGGCAAAATGAACGTAATAACCAAAGATGATTTGCAGATCATGGGTGGCAATTTTTTAACTGAGAAGTGCCCCAAATTTCTGACCAACTTGCCAGAGGCTTTAGATTGGGCAATTTTCGAATACTCCAATGGATGTGAATTAATTAAATCAAGCGATCTCACAACCCCAAGCGATGCTTCTCTTGTAAAACTTGAACGCTTAGAAAGAGTTCGCTTTTTCGGTGCGGGTGGAGATCTTGATATCCGGCGCGACCAGAATACGTTATTTTGGCGTTTTGTCGGTCGAAAAAGTAACTTTCCTGCTGAATTTGCTTCGCTTGATTTCTGGCAGAGTGGTGGAATTGCTTCACTTGTCGTCCATGAAGAGACACTCTATTTGTGGGGTGAATGGAGAGGAAACAAATTTAAAGAGGCTAAAGTTGCAGCAGCGAACCTTAATTATCCCATTAGCGGGAAAAGAGCGATTATAAAAACGAATGTTTATTCATATTACGGTAGGCCTCAGTTTTCTTGGTACAGAAGTTTGGAGGGTTTACAATGATAGGGAGAATATCTGAGTACAATTCCAGTATGGGGTTCGGCAAGCTTGTTGCTGGTTCAGAGACATTCTATATTACGAGGCATACTTTTACTGGTCTGGGTATTGAGCCGCAAATAGGCATGGAGCTGGAAATAGATCTGAAAGGCATACAAGTCATAGTGAAAAAAGTTTTGGCTGCACCAAAGGTAGATAAGGGCCAGAAGCATAGTTCCCTTGTGCCTGATGCCCCCCCAACGAGATTTTATAATCCCTACAATTTTGTGAGGACTCTGTCTCCGCAAAAGAATACTTTTTTCGAAAAGGGTACCCCCAAGAAACATCAATGCTATGAGGGATTAACGGGCGAAATTGTCTGTCACCTCACAGTGGAAACCCCGCTATTTATCGGTAACGGACAACCCGAAACTAATAATGGTCATCAAAGGTTCGATTTCTTTAGTATTAATCATAAGCCGGTCATTCCAGCCTCCAGCCTGAGAGGAATGGTCAGAAATATTTTTGAGACAGTTACGGATTCTTGTTACAGTATTATCGATGATAAATACTTGTGGAGAAGAATGACGACGAGGCAAGATTCGAACGGGCTTCAAGCAGCTAGGGTCATTAAAGAGGGTCAAGAATATTTTTTACAAGTCTTTACCGTTCCAGAACTCCCTTCAGGTTATAATAGACAAGGCTCCATGCAACCAGCTGCTTGGATTCGGCGTTATCAGCCTCGCGGAATGGACTGGCACAAGGATAAAGTGGACTTTAAAGGCCTTAACCACGGAGAACCAGCCTGGGCAGTGATTAAACCAGAGCAGCATCCTAAAAAACCGATTCGGTGCTGGCGGGTCGTCGAGCTTTACAAGATTACGGCTGAAACTGAAGCGCGCAAGGCTTTGGAAGAGAAATATAAAGGCAAAGGATACAAGTTGGCCGAGGGTTATATAAATGTGACGGGAAAGAACATTAAAAACAAGCATGATGAGCGTTTCTATTTCGGTCAAATAGAAACTAAACCGTTGCCGCCTCAAATTAGACAAAGATATGAAGAGATGGTGAAACAATACAAGAAGTTAAATGCCGAGGATATCGACAGTACGAAGAAACAAATTAAAGACAGGGGTATAGATGACTACGGGCTGGTCAACTTACATGATCCAGATATTAGCAAATTCATGCTCGAAGATAGTAACCAATTAAAAGAGGGAGATTTGGTTTATTGTAAGCTTGAGGAGGATAGGGTAAGACATGTAGTGCCGGTATACTTGAGTCGCACTAAGTATCCTAGTAAACCCATTGATCTGCTCAACGCGCGAAATTTTCCCTGTAATTCGTTCGAGTCATTGTGTCCTGCCTGTCGTGTTTTCGGGTGGGTAAAGGGCAATACTCATGACGACAGTCAACAGACCGATGCCCAAACTGAGGAGAAACATCCTGTCGCTTATGCGGGGAATGTATTTTTTGATAATGCTCACTTAGTCGGTACCGAGCCAAATATAATGGAGGAAATCGTTTTAGAAGAGCTATCGAGTCCTAAGCCCACCACAACCTTTTTCTACCTCAAGAAAAAAGCTGAGCCAAATATGGCAAATTTCATTCCGAAGGAACAGGGATACAAGAAGGCTGAACATACTTTAAGGGGGAGAAAGTACTATCGGCACCATCCTGAGGCTAAGAAAGCTGATTATCTTAAAAAAGCTGATGTCCCGAAAAGGAAGAGGACAATTAGAGGAGCCTTAAAGAGTGGGAACGTTTTCGAGTTTACGGTTCGGTTCTCTAACCTTTCAGAAGAGGAGCTTGGTGCCCTCCTTTGGAGTTTACAACTGGAGAAAGAGATGTTTCACCGCTTAGGGTACGGCAAGCCTTTGGGAATGGGCAGCGTAAAGATCAAGGTTAAGGCCATGATGCGCTATGATTTCAAAAAGCGGTATGGAAGTATTAAGGATAAAGGGGTAGTTGATGAAACCAATTCGATTCAACATTATCTCGACATTTTTCAAAACCTATACAATGACGGCCTAGCCAACGCAGAACCGTTTATTGATCTTAAAGCAATTTTGTCGAGCCCTGCGAACAAATACCCCATTCATTATCCACGAAAAAGCAGCAATGCTGAAGGAAAATCATACGAATGGTTTATGGATGCTGCTAACTATGGAAAAGATTATGTGGCTTTACCGATGGCCAGCGATGACAAGGGTTTACCCTATGATATCCCGCTTCCTGATAGATTTTCAAACAACAATAGAAACCAGCGATAAGAGAAGGAAGTGCCGCATATTGTTCAAGGACTTACCGCAATATCGATTATAAGGCCATTATCGGCGTTAATAGTCTTAATAAGATGTTGGGATACAAGGGAATTGAAATATTGACTCCAGAAAGCATGATTGGCGAGGAATTATGATGTATTAAGAGCCTTCGGTAGTAAGGGAAATAAATGAAATCCGTGAAAAGCATTATGAAGAAACAAAGGATCTCAGTTCGGAAGAACGTATTAGAAGGATAAATGAAAGCGGCAAGGAAGCAATGAAGCTGATTGAAGAATTAAGGAAAGAGCATCATAAACTCAAGTAGCTCGGTTAGCCAGTCAAACGGTAACCGGGTTTTTCTTTTGTATTCGGGTCAGGAAAAGCCTCCGTAGTTATTCATTATCTTAATCTTAATATCAGTAGTGATTTTATAAATGATTTGGGAAGAATTTCGTGGATATTTTGATAAATAAAGGGTTTCAAAACTTTTAAGAAGAATATTGTTTGTAATAATATCCATTGGCTTCAAAGCGTAATTTATCATGCGATGGAAGGGGAGATCGCAGACCAGGTCTAGATTGGACTTTTTGTTTGAGGTTGAACATCTTGGTGAAAAAGGTAATGGGGGAAAGAAACTTTGGTTTAGTAACCAATCGAAGGAAAATTTGGGACTAGCAAGTGAGGATAGGGGACTACCGATTAAAAGCAAATCTTACCTTCTTTTAGTCTTAAATTAAAATATTTTAGGGGGTGCGGAATGAAAAAAGTACTGGTGATGACGGTAGGCTCAAGCATCGAACCCCTTATTTTTTCAATTACGCAACACAAGCCTGATTTTGTTTATTTTATTTGCTCCGAAGGTTCCAAAAATTGTGTTGATGGAGTAGGAACAGTCCTTACAGATAAGAGAAATAATCGATCATATCGGAGTGTGGTGGCTGAGCTTAACTTAAAAGCTGATCAGTACGCAATCGGCAGTATTGTCGATCAGGATGATTTTAATGACTGTTACATGGGAGCCAGGAAAACTTTGAATCTTTGTCAAAGCAATTTTCCAGAAGTAAGAGGATATATTGACTATACAGGTGGCACAAAAAGCATGTGTGCGGGGATCGTTGCGGCCATGCTGGATCATGGGGAGTTTGAAATCGGAATTGTTTCCGGGGAGAAAAATGATCTAATCGGGGTGACGCCGGGAACTGAAAGAATTAGACGGATGGACCTAAGTAACATTGAGTTTCAGCGCAAGCTTGCTAATATGGAAAAGCTTTTTCTCCAGTATGACTACGCAGCGGCATATCTTTTAGCGAATGAGCTGAGTTTTCTTCAGGTTGGAAGTGAACAGCAGGACGTAATCACGTATTGGACAACGTCATGTAGGGGATTTAATAATTGGGATAGTTTTCAATATGAAATTGCTTTAACTCAGTTGAACATTCACGCTAAGAAGTTTCATAAGTCTATTAGGGTGTTAAAAGAGATCATTTCTGAAACAGAGCAATTTAAACGAGTAGATAAGCTGGGACAAGCGGCCGAAAAAGTTGGCTTTGCTTTGGTCTATGACTTAATTTATAATGCTCAGCGTCGCGCAATGCAACAACGATACGATGATGCTGTTTCAAGATTATATCGGGCTACGGAATTAGTTGGTCAGATCACTTTGACGCATCATAGTCCACCATTATCATCAGGGAATCTCAATTGGCGTGCATTGCCAGATCATTTACAGACGATTTATGGTTTGAGTGTATTTGATTTATCAAAAGAAGAAAATCTTAATACCGATGAAATGCAGAAAGGTAACTCGGGGACAGTTAATTTGGGATTAATGAAGACGATTGATCTACTGGAGAATTTAGATATCAAAGGATCTGGTGCTGTTTTTAGAGAATTCAAGAAAAAAATTCTTGCTCAGATAAAGCATAGAAACGGAAGTTTTTTGGCTCATGGCTCAGATCCTATTCAACGAGAGGAATTTAATTCGTTCAGCAAACTTGTATGGGATTATACTGTTGCCATAGAAAAGCAGTTTAATACGAAAACCAGCTGGTCAGAACTTTTTGCTCAGTTACCAAACCAACTGTAATTGGTGAATTAAGCTGCTTTCTGAAAATAATTATTGTGTTTAAGGTTGTTTTTCAATTGACTTAATCCCAAGGGCATCCTTGATTGACGCTTGAAGAAGCTGCGTGGATTAACCAAGCTAACTATGATATTGATACGGCAGAAGCGATGTTTCAATCCGGGAGGTATATCTATACGATATTTATGATACATTTGGCTATTACGTAGCACGGTAGCCTGCCTATAAGGAATTGAAACCCAAAATAAGTCCACGCATAATGTGGGCTTTTTTCTATGCCTGTAGCCTACCTACGAGGAATTGGACGCGGTTGCCTAGTTTGCAATAGCTGTGTGACGTGTAAAAGAAAAACAGGCAGAAAAAAGAGCAAAGTAAATAGCGTGACGTAAACCCCATAAACTGGTACAATAAGGATATACGATAGGATGCCAAGTTAAGTGAAGTTACCAGAGGTTTAAATGATACAGCGTTAATGATATAGGAAAGGAATGAAAAGTTTTGGCTATAAAAAAACTTATCCGCTTTGACTGGGC
>LADV01000269.1 GCA_000961805.1 Peptococcaceae bacterium BRH_c23
GTGGCCGTCATGCACAAACTTCTTCACTACATATTTGCTGTTCTTCGTGACCAAAAGCCCTTTGTGATTAAACGACCTGAAGATCATCAAACTTGGAGGACAACAAAGCCTCAACCAGCAGCTGCTTAAAGGAATAGTTTGGATACGACAGAGCCATTCGGATCGTGTCAAAGGTGATGCGAGGGATACCGGAGGGCGTTAGACCGAGGATATGCTCGCCATCATCCTATTGACACGTGCACTACACCCAAACGCTTGAAGACTGCAAAGTCTCTTTTACTCCAGAGAGTTACCCCAAATTGAAAGAGAGTTTGCTTGGCTAGCGCCGAGCGTCCCGTTTCTCTAGGTGGGCTTCCCAAAAATTAACGTTTAGGTCATTGTTCGGATTTTTCAATGGCTTAGTTTGTTATGCCGTATTTTACAAACCGAAAATTAAAAGAAATAATCAGACAAACTCTTGACTTTTATTAGCTGGTCTTGATAATTTGGTTGGGCATTCTCCTATAATGTTAATAGTACTTTTTAGAGATTTATTATTTTAGAAGGAGAATTTTTCCCACCCTTTGCAATCTTTGCATGATCATAATGCAAATCTCATGCCATATTCCGAATATAATAAATATATTATTTATTCAGAAAAATCCCCTTATTTAAAAGCTTGGCTCTACCGAACCAAGCCTTTAATAATTGCCTTATTGGTTGAACTGGTTTATGATAATGGTAAAAACGGGATGAAAAGGTTAATAAGGTCCAATGGGATCGTTTAACAGTAAAGAGATTTATACTGAAATTTTTGAATTTTCAGGAGGTAAGTATGAGTAAAAAAATTATTTTAATTGCTAAAGGAAAGGCCAATGCCCTATTTCTATCCAGCCGTCTTAGTTCCTTTCTCCATAAGGATGTTATATGTCAAGGATTTGACGCAGATGAACTACTTCCTTCCGTCTCAATTTCCGACCTAGTCCTCCTGTCTAGTAAAAGTTTATTTGATCATATAAAGAAGCGATTAACCCCAGGTATAGATATACTTGTTATTCGGCGGGCTATCGATCCGGAACAGATTTCAAAATTATTAAGTCTCAACTCACAACAAAGAATACTGGTAGTAAACACAACAAAGGAAACAGCGGAAGAGGTTATTGAACTATTGTATACAATGGGTTTCGATTACCTATGGTTAATCCCTTATGGTCCAGAAATGGAGATAGTGCCTGATGCAGATTTAGTAATCACTCCCGGAGAAGCTCATTTAGTCCCTGCTGGATTTGAGATTGTGGATATAGGCACAAGAGTTATTGACCTGAGCACATTAATGGAGATTCTAGACCTTTGTGGTCTGATGGAAACAAGCCATGTTATCTCAGCACACTACGTCCGAAGCTTTATTTCATTAAGCAAAAAAATAGAATCAACTCGTCGACAAGTTGAAAACAGTAAATTTATTCTAACTGCTGTCTTAAACCAGATATCTCAGGCGTCTATTGTGGTAAATACAGAGGGTAATATCGTTCAAACTAACAAAAAGGCCCGTGATCTTTGGGGAAACCATCTCAATAATATTTCGGAACTGTTAGACAATAAAACCTATCAATCCCTGAAAAATGATGATATAGATACGCAAGTCATAGAAATCAACGCTCAACTTTTTATTGTCCATAGAACTTCGCTGGATTATGACAATAAGGAGTTGTTACTATTCGAACCTGGGGATGAGATTAATAAGCGAGGACAATATTTGCGTAAAAATATTCGTTCCCGAGGATTTGTAGCTAAATATACTTTTGAGGATATCCTTGGATCAAGCCCCATAATAAGTCAAACTATTGAGATTGCAAAAATTTACGCCCAGAGTAGCTCGCCAGTTCTAATTGAAGGCCCCACTGGTTGCGGCAAAGAACTTTTTGCCCATGCTATTCACGAACACTCGGACAGGACGACTGGGCCATTTGTGGCAGTTAACTGTGGTGCTCTACCCGATACTCTCTTAGAAAGTGAACTTTTCGGATACGAAGAAGGCGCTTTCACCGGAGCTAAAAAAGGTGGCAAACCAGGGATGTTTGAATTAGCTACTGGCGGTACTATTTTTATTGATGAAATCGAAGACCTTCCTCTCCCCGTACAAGTTAAATTGTTAAGAGTTTTTTCTGAACACGAGATAATTAGGGTGGGGGGACAAAATGTGATATCTATCGACGCCCGAATTATCGCTGCTACCAATAGGCATGTGAACGTTCTAGTAACCGAAGGAAAAATCCGTGAAGACCTTCTTTACCGCCTTAACGTTCTGCCCTTATCCGTTCCAGCATTAAAGGAGCGGAAACAAGATATTCCATCATTAGTTGCCTTCTTCGAACAACAGCTCGGAAGACCAAACCTTATCACAAGTAAAGAGCTAGCCCAATTTCAGGAATATGACTGGCCCGGAAATATCCGGGAGCTTAGAAATCGCATCGAATTACTTTGTACTCTTAAGTCTTCAAAAAACACGCAGCTCTACTCGAGCAAGATAAGCGAAAATCCATCACCGACACCAGTTGATTTTCAATCTAATGAATCAATAACTTTAAATAATTCAGAAAGTATTATGATTAATAGTAAGGATTCAAAGATTGATCAATTTGAAGCACAAATTCTCCACACTATAGCTGCATACAACCTCAACGGTATTGGCATTGGACGAAAGCAACTCTCCTTGGTACTTGCAAGCAAATTACTTATTGTTACTGAGGCTACTGTCCGTGGAATTCTACACGGCTTAGAGCACAGAGGTCTTGTAAAGTCCTTTGCCGGCAGGCGCGGAACTTGGCTTACCTCGAGTGGTGAACTTTGGGTAAAGAGCAATGTATAATTATAGTAATAAGGCGAGTCAAAAGACCCGCTTTATTGCTATAAATTGTTGAATGGGAGGAGGTGAGGGGGGGAGGAATAACTGAATAACTTAAAGAAACAAAGGGACAGGTACGTTGTTCCTTCTTCCATTATCTGAAACAACATACCTGTGTGAAGTCTGGATAAGTTCAACCAGACTCCACCTGATGTTGGGTTCCTTTTTATTGTTTTCCCCCTTTAAAGTAATCGGTCGATAGTGGCCAAGCATCAATGGGAGTTGTACAGCGAACAACGGATAATGTAAACATTTTCGAGTATGCAGTGCCTCTGGCAGCTCAGAAAACTCCAATCATGGGCATAGAGACGATCACGATTGAGCAGTGCCGTCAATTTCTGATTAAGCATAATCCCTATGCTCCGGATATTGTTCCCTTCTACAAGAGGCAAGGGGATCGATTGGGAATAAGGTGGGGTTACGCGGTGGCTCAAATGATTAAAGAAACTGGTTGCCTCAAATTCAGTGGAGATGTAAAGGCTGAGCAAAACAACTTTGCCGGAATTGGAGCTGTCGGAGGTGGGTCTCCAGGAGTGTCCTTTTCTACACAGGAAGAAGGGGTGTTGGCCCACTTAGAACATCTATTTGCGTACGCTTCCTTTAAACTGTTGCCCATAGGAATTATAAAGGTGGACCCCCGGTTTGACTTGGTAAAGAGGGGAAGCTGTCCAAACTGGGAAGATCTGAATGGGCATTGGGCAGTGCCTGGGAATGGGTACGGCGAGGGTGTGGTCGAGATCTATGATGAAATTGCTCGGGAACAAATTACTTCCGACAGTGGTGAAACGTCTTTATTAAGAAAGATATTTCAACTTATTGGGGATTCTTTGACTGCCGTGATCGCGCTTTCTTGAGAGCTTAACGCCATGGTCTGCCTAGCATCTAAAATGACACGGAACATGACATTAGGTGATGGCTGGCTTGGAACTGGAACTGGCTCCTTGTATTGAACCCCAAAATAATCACAGATCCCTTTGGCATGGGCTACTGCAAGTGACCGACGATAATTAGGCTCCTTTAACTTTGCTGTATCCTTTACATTATCGATAAAATCGATAAATCCATTTTCGGTTAGAATTGCCGGCATACTTGTTTCCCTAAGCACGAACACATTCTGTGTTTTTACTCCACGATTCGCCCAGCCCCCGACTTGAACAAGATAAGGTAAAACCTTGTTCGCTGCCGTTTCCGCACGTCCACCTCTACCACTAATCAGCACCTCCACTCCTGTACCACCGCCTGCGTTAATGTGCACAGAAATAAACAGATCTGCTTTGGCCTCCTCAGCTATCTTAACTCGAGTAGACAGCTCTCCGTTGAGGTTGTTTAAATAGCCAGGCGTATAATCTCCATCGCGAGTAAGAATGCTATCTATTCCATTGTACTCAAGTATACTTTTAAGTTTAAGGCAAATGTCCAGAGTAAGGTCTTTCTCTTGCAATCCGTTACCGACAGCTCCCGGATCATAACCTCCATGCCCTGGATCGATACATAGTTTCATCTCACCCCCCCTTCTTCCATACTATTCATGGGGGTTGACAAGGTTACTATCCAATTTCAGGCTTTCGTAATATGAATAACAAAAACCCCACACTGCGCAGGGTCTTAGGTTCCATATAAATGCAGACTGGAGTTGTTTTTATCCATAAGAATAATACAGCCAGGAAACTATGATGTTTCCAGCTGTATTTATGTTGACGCGGCTTATTCTGAGCTACTACTTTTGCAATTCTTTCAATAGTAATTCGAATTCTTTTATATAACAACCAGAAATTCTTTCGGCAATTTCCACCGCCATCTCTTCCTTATACATGTGGGAAGTCATATTTCTGTCATTCAACATAAGTAGCCAGTTTTTTTCATCACTAATAAGTTTTTGAGCATATGCCTCTTTAATCACTGCTTTTGGTGAATTAATATCTATTATACCAGTATCCTCAAGGAACACCTTAGTGGTTTTCCATGCAAGCTCATAGGTGAACTCAAATCTCTGAATAACCCCATCACGGACCACATCGCTAACACCTTGCTTATTAAACTCTTTATCTGCTTCTTTAAGCCTTTGAAGTGCATTATTAAAATTACTGAGTTTAGTTTCCAACTTACTCATATATGATTACCCCGTCCCTCTTAATACTTTCCATCAGTTCATCTGTAAAGTTTTCTTGGACAAATACTATATCAATTTTTTTGAGGGTCTCAATTTCATCAACATCATCACGAAGACGAGCTTTATCTAAAGCAGACAAATGGTTTTCAAAAATTGCTATATCATAGTCACTGACAGATGAATAATCCCCTCTTGCACGTGAACCAAATAGAACAATCTTATCAACTTTGTATTGAAGGGAAATCTCTTTTATTTGTTCTAGAACACTATCCATTTTTCACGACTCCAGTTCGCAAGTAGTTCGTAATGCCTCACACCAGTACTAAGATATCTCCAATTATTGGTATTCTCAGCATAACATGCAGGACTGTAATTTGTCCATGCTCATTATTAATTCGTTAGCAACGTTTGGGCTATCAAGCCGCATGATCTTTCTTCCGCACTACCAAAACTCAAAAGATTGATACTTCCATACCACACAATTCTTTGGTCAATCACTGCATATTTCTGATGTATATTCGATTTGAAAACCAAACTTACTCCAGCAACTTTTAATAAGTCCAAGGCACCCTGCAAAGCACTAGTATTCTTGTCTTTGAAATCTCCAATGGGCCGGGTTATTACGATGACTCGCACCTTATTTTCTAAGACAATCTTCAGGTGCTGCATCATTTGTATAGTACGTTTCTTGTAATAAAGGGGCTTACTATCAAAATTTCTCTTGGAGACTTTATAATATCATTAGTATAGACCGATAAAAAATTGCTCTTGTCAAAAATCACATCGATTGACTCTGGTGCACTACTTTCTCCTTTTGCTTTATAACCAATCGTAGAATACCCGTTAAGCCGTTTATGGTACATCCGTTCAATCATCCTTACATGAATATCCACATAATCATAGATTTGTACTTCTTTTTTGTTTGCAAAGAGTCTGCGAAGCCTTCCTGCATATTGTTGCAATGTGCCATAGTTAACACTGTGAATAGCCATGTGCAGCAACTGAACCAACTATCTCCATCATATTTGATCGCATCATCTTGGTAATAAATGTATGAACTGCATTTTTTGTCTCTCTGCTATATTCCACGCTTACAACTACACCTAACTTACCTTTTAAACTAAAGACATCTCTATGCCGAAAACAAAATCTCCTTTCCAGACAGGCGTGACCAAGGGCATTGATAGCCCCATAGTAATCTCTAATCCTCATAGATTACAAGAAAGCCGAATTTTTCGGGCTAGAGTTGTCAACTATATTACACCCTAGAACAGCCCTTGCTCTCTGTAAGGCGTTAGTGGATGAAGCGTAAATTTCATTCTCCGACATAAAGAAGTTATCCGTTCCGACATCCGCAGTTAGATCCGTGTTTTTAAGCATTAACTCAAGCTCCGACTTCACTCCACAAATGATTAGAGTAGAACCTGCTTCTTTTAACATTCTCATAAAAACTTTCAAAGCACCAAGAGCAGCAAAATCCATCTCGTAACATACTTCATTCTTAAGATAAAAATTTTGGATTTATCAACAATGTCAAGAAGTTTAATTTGAAGGTCATCTGCCGAGCCAAAAAATAGATTTCCTTCCAATTGAATAATTAAAATATCTAACTTTTCATTAACTGATTTAACTTCTCGCTCAATGATTTGAGAATCTTTACCATTTTCCGGCACAAGGAGTTTAACAGTTACTTGGTTAGTATCTTTTAGGTATAAAACAATAGATAATACGATCCCTGTAAAGATTGCAAGATCAAGGCGCGGCAATAAAATTGTTGCAAAAATCGTTACCCACAGGGCAATTGAGTCGGATTTAAATTCACCATCTTTTACAATATTTTTAAATTCCTTCTTGTTTTAATCATGTTATAGGCAATGACTAGAATCACCCCTGCTAGGCAAGGATTTGGAATGTATTGCGCATATGGAGCGAAAAATAGAAGAATCAAGGCAACTATCACACCTGACAAGATTCCAGCAATTCTTGTCGCAGCGCCGCTTTGATAATTGAGTGCAGAACGTGTAAAGGAACCAGATCCGGCAAAACACTGGAAGAAGGAAGCACCTACATTAGCTAGACCTTGTCCAATAAATTCTTGGTTTACATCAATCTTCTGTCCTGAGGTGGCAGCAATGGACTTAGCTATTGCAGTGGCTTCTACTAATCCTAGGATAGCTATTGCAATTGCCCCTCCGAAAAGATCTTGCATGGCCACCCAATCAAATTGAACCATCATAAAGGGAGGAAGTGAAGAGGGAATAAAACCTGTGAGTTTAACACCCTTCTGTTCTAATGAAAAAAGGACAATGAACATTATTGGAATCACAATCCCGATTAATGCTCCAGGGAGTTTTTTATTAACTTTGTTACAGATAATGATAATGGCCATTGTCATAACTCCAAGTCCCAGTGCATATAAGTTCACTTGACTTAAATGAGTCATAACGTAATAAAACTTTGCCATTGTTGACATATGTGAAGAATCTTTTATGGATATACTAAGCAATGTACTAAGTTGTCCAAGCCCAATTAAGACACCAGCACCGGCTGTATAACCAATCAATACTGAATAGGAGACAAAATTAATTACTTTACCTAGTTTAATGAGACCAAAAAGTATTCGTAAGATACCAACCATGAAAGTCAGCAGAAATAGCATTTGATACACGTTATCTTGCCCCATATATATACTCATGGTGCTTGCTATTAGCAAAGCTATAGCATTAGTCGGCCCCGCTATAACATGGTCTGAACTTCCAAAAACTGAGGAGATGATAGTTGATACTATAGCCGTATATAGCCCATATATAGGATTAACACCTGCTATCAATGCGTAAGCCATAGACTGCGGAATTGCAACTACAGCCACTGTCATAGCTGTCATCAAGTCTTTATAAAAATATTCTTTTTTATAATTTCGGATAGTTCCTATTAAGGGTATATATTTTCTCACCATTCGCATAGTACCCTCAAGATGAGCCTTCTCGATTTCTTCCTGAAACAAGCCGCCCGGATTACTCCGTTTTCGTCCCCCACCATGTTGAAATCGTGTTAGGTTCAAAATAATCCCCCCTTTTAGCCTTAATAGCTAAGTCATAAATTAGAAGCGTTATACGTGAATCATCACATACAGAATGTAAGACTATGCCCTTCTAAGGAGATGTTAGTTGGGTCGATTTTGAATAGTTTTTTCTGGCGGTACATCCCATAGAATTCTATAAAATCACAAGGAATTTTTCGTTCTGAATACTTTAAAAAATTATAATTAATAAGTAAATACCCGTGAAAAATAATAATGTGTAAATTATCTTTTCAAAAAGTTGCTGATTTAATCGTGTAAATACCCATTGTCCTAAATAAATTCCCATTACAGCAAAGGGCAAAGCCCATAAAGTTGATATCCAAACGCCCTTTGAAATGCTATACATTGAGAATTGGAGTAAAAGGCTGATCGGCAAAACAAACACGAAATAGGCTAAAGCAGTACCACGAAGAGTAGATTTATCAACCTTTGCCCCAGCAAAATATATCAACAATGGCGGCCCAGGCATACCTAAGCTTGTAGTAAGCAACTCAGACAATGCCCCTGTTATTAGTTCCTTGGTGTTAGTTTGTTTCACATTAATTTTAGCTACTAATAAAGCTGTTGAGGAAAGGATTAGGAAACTTACTAAAATCTTTAATATTCGTACATCAAGAAAGATGAAAAGTATGATATTTAACTGAATTGCATCATGAGGATCAAAAAGTAAAAGTAGAAACGGCGTTGCCATTATTGAGAATCCAAAACCAGTTCCTGCTTGCAACGTTGATGCTACTAATACTAGTACGATTAAACCAAATATGCTACTCATTCTAAATTCCCTCCAAACCTCATTTACATTTTATTATATAATTTATGTGCTCTCTGCCATCATTTGTAGTCACGATCAGAGCTGAATATTGATGTCAGAACCCATACCCCGGCTGCCTTTGTAGTGCATTTAACCATTTCTTCCCACAAAGCTTCGGCCTTCCCCAATGCGACAATGGGTCGGCGCAACGCAGAATTTCCTTCATAAGATTCTGAAGAGGAGCCATCTCGGGGCTACAGTATTCGTTAATCCTTCTGACCTCAATATTTGCTTGCCACACCGTCTGTTCCGACCCTCTATTCTCTGTGTAATATAGGCCGCCGTGGCTTTTTCGTCCGGGCGCACCACGGTTCGTTACCTCTCCGTGTTCCGAATAAGCTAGTTAATTTTCTCTAGAAAGCGCTTCTGCCATATTCGCAAGGTCTATACTTAACTCAGATAAATTCTCTATAGCTGTTGTAAACTGTGATAAATGAGCAGCTTGTTGACCTGCAACCTGATCTAATTCCGTTGCCGATGTTGCAATTTGGGCGATAGCTTGAGAAAATTCCTCTATGATAACTTTAATCTCTGTAATAGAACTTGCACTTTGCTCTGCAAGCTTTCTTATTTCCAGAGCTACGATCGAAAATCCCTTGCCTTCCGCACCTGCCCGTGCAGCTTCTATGGCTGAATTTATCCCCAATATTTTACTTCGATCGCTGATACTTTTGACTGTCTGTACAATCTTGTCTGTTTCCTTAACACCTTCTTGCGATGTTTGGGCAATAGCTGCAAATTGTTGACTTGTTGCACTAAGCTCTTCACCCTGGGCTGTAAGTTCTTGGATAGTTGCAGTGAGCGTAGAGAGTGTTTCAGAAATTTGCCGGGACATAGCCCGTAAATTTTCTTTGTGTTCCATAGACTGTTGTACCGCTATCCCACCTATAACCTTCCCTTCGTCTCCAAGAATCGGGATAGATATGGCTATATATGGAATGCCGAATGATTCTTTATCCACTACTTTTAGAACTCGCCTAGCCTCTTTCATAGCCTCTTGAATCGGCAATTGAGGCGGAATAGTATCGCCTGGTTTGATCTTAATATCTAGCTTATCTCCTGCCAGATAAATTAAAAATTTTTCTCTATCTGCGATGGCTATTCCCAGGTCTTCCACTGTTAACTGTCTTAACAAAGGCGCTAGGCTAATCAAATACTGTAAACGCCAATCAATCTTGCCTTCCCAGATTTTTAAAGTCTCTTTCGTGCACCGTATATGTCTCTCATACTTATCTGTAGCTCTATTCTCCACTATAGTTCCTCTCTTTCACATAGAATAGAAGTTCGTGGTGATTTCTTCCCGTATTAATGAATTACATCTAACCATATTTTTAAAGATGATAAAGCAATAATTAGTGTCATAATCCAGTGCAACAGTTTTATCGGAGCGCGATGTGACACCCGTGAACCTAATTGTGCAGCTGGTACAGATCCTAACACCAATGTCGCCGCAACCAGCCAAAGCATCTGTCCACTGGCAATCTTACCCACGGCACTTGTAAAAGCCGTCATTAAAACTATACCCAAAGTTGAACCAATGGTAATACGCATAGGTATTTTTAGAATATAAATACAAACTGGAACAAAGATAAAAGCCCCCGGCGCACCTATCATCCCCCCAATAAAACCGATTATTGTAGCTAATAAAGCCGCCAGTACACGATTAAACTGAACTTTATCGACATTTAACATTCCCTGACTTTGGTCAGTATCATGTTCTTTTTTGGGTATTAACATTAATAAAGTAGCTAAGGTAGAAATACCAGCAAACATTGCTAACAAGAAATCTGCATTGACATATTTTGAAAAGAGAGCTCCCAGAAAACCAGCAGTAGCAGCCGGGATACCCATAGTCAACAAAACGGGTATGCTGACCGCTCCCCTTTTTCGATGGGCTATAACAGCAGAAGTCGCACTGACAAAGACCTGTAGGGTACTGACGGCCGCTACACTTTTCATGTCCAAGGTTGGAAAATGGAGTAATGGGGGTACATAAAGCAGCAAAGGCACCATTAATATAGCCCCACCCAAACCCAATAAACCTGAAAAAAATCCGCCCATCAATCCTAGTATTAGTAGTACTAGCAAATAAATTAACACGTTAAACCCCTCTACTCTAATAATATTTTAATAGCCTCTTCTTGAAAAAACAGTATAATAATTCTCAAGGAAAGGCTCTTACAATAGTTGCAAGAGCCTTTAAGTCCATTTAACCTGAGCCTCTGGCATGATGTAATGTGATGCTCCGAATATAGTTTGCCTGTATTTAAGTCAATGGCGGTCTTCTATTTTACGCTTGTTACATTTTAGTAACTTTTGTTACCTTTATACTCACTTGTATTAACTACTCTGCTGTTCATATGTACATAAGCTGGCAACGTTTGAAGCATTACCAGCTTCTGCGGCTTAAGCCTAAAGGTCATATTCAACGTTGTAAGATTTAAGCAACTTCTTTTCCGATCGATGTAACACCCGATTTTATAGGTACTACATAGATCATTACAATTACAAAAATGGCAGCTACAATGAGGAAGAGGTTTAATCCGATCAACCCTTTCTGGAAGAGCCAGCTAAATTGGGTTAATGCTATAAAGCCCAGTAAAAACATGGCTGCCGTAGAGACAAGCCCTAAAATCTTTCTGCCGGATGACTGATCAAATTTAATTTTCCACTGTCCGGCATTGTCCACCATTGAAACTACCACCATCAATAAGATATTAAAGGTCATACCGATAAACACAGGATGAATATTAAAGAAAAAGTTGACTGGATCCCAACCACCTAGGGCATACCATGATAATCCAGAAATAAATCCTCCGAACAGAGCAGCTATTGCTCCACGACGTGTAGCCAGAGGCCAAGCCAAAGCCACAACAACTGGAGCGAACGTCGATCCGTTCCGTAACGTCCATGCTAAAATATTCCACCAGGAAGCGTTTTCGCTACGCATTAGACCTAATAAAATCATTTCTAAGGTTAGCGCAACCAATGCATACTTTGTGTAAAGAACTTTGCGTTCATCACTTAAGGACGGGTTAATGGCACCCATTACGTCACGCCCAAGGCTTGTCGCACCGGAGAATTGGCAAGGCGCACCCCACCCCAACGCTGCAGCCCAAATTCCAAGGAAGAACACGCCTACCAATGGAGCTGGTAATACTTGAGCCAGATATTGCGGTATGGCAATCATGCCACGAGCTCCGCCTGGCACAACTGCAGCAGCTGACAAACCAAACAATACACCGAACGCAATGAAGAAAATATTTGCTCCAAAGGCCATTAATAAGCCTTTTCTACCTTCCTCAGGAGTACGACAGGATAAGGCCATCTGAAATGCTGCTTGGGCTACAAACACATTGATCAAAAATGTAGCAAACCAAGCAATGATCACTTGCAAACCTACATTTGTTGGGGAAAACATGGCAGGTTTGGCGGTTGCTAACACGGCTAATCCGTCGAAACCAGGTTCTATAAAGAAGGCAATACCCCCAACGATAAACATTGCTGCAAACGCAAAACTATTTGCTGTTTGAGTAAGAACAATTGACCACATCCCACCTGCTTGAAGAAAAATCAGTAACGTTATCCCTGTAATCGCAATGGAAAAGGGAAGCGATAAAGGGGTAAATACATGAAGAGCAGAAGCAAAAGCAAGGGCGGTTGCTATTGACCACATGGGAAAGGTAAAGGCCGTAATCGCACCGCTCACACCCAGTGCCAGTCGCCCGAATTTATCCCCTATTAATCCAGAAACAGTCACCATTTTCAGTCTACGAAGATTGGCAATTAATAACAGAGCAATGATTAAGACATGAACCATTTCAGCCGCGCCATACCAAGCGGCTGAAATACCCACTTTATATGACAATTCTAAAACAACAATAAATGAAGAACCCGAAAACAAGCCCGTAATACATACGAAAACCATCCAAGGTTTAAAGCTGCGGCCTCCAACCCAAAAACTATCCCCACCCTCACCAGATTCGGCTTTCTTTTTGGCATATCTGCTTAGTACAATAAGGACAGCCGTATAGGTTAACCACAATCCTACAATCCATGCTCCGAATGAATTCATCAGTGCGCCTCCTTCACCTTAATAATACGTAATAAATCTCCTTGGGAATTATTCCGCGGTGGATGGGATTTGAAATGTCCCCGCTTGTCAAGACACAATTTTGAAATTTTAAGATAAACTGCCTTTCTCGCAATCGGGTATTCTATTCTCGTTAGGTGAGAGCCTTCACCTCCTTTCATTTTTACCTCTATCCTTCACATTCACCGAAAAACATGGCATTAGTAAACTCTTCCGTAAAATCACTTCGATCCGAAAGCTCAATATATTTAATATTTTTAACTACGGAATTCACAATCTCTTCGGTATCTGCACGCAATAGATTAATTTGTGCCCCGACATGTGCTGTATTACCTGCATATTCTACTTTGCTCAGAGATATAGTGGCCGGGATTAGACCCACTACTTGAGCATTCTTTTTATTAAGTACATTGCCAAAGGAACCTGCTAAGTTAAACAGCTCAACATCTTCCATCTTTATGCCCATTTCCTTGATCATAATTCGAATTCCGGCCAGTATGGCACCTTTAGCTAACTGGACTTGGCGAATATCCCTTTGTGTGAGACTTACCTTTTGAAATTCACTATTTTCAACTATGACAAATTCGTCACCATCGTCATTTTCTCGCAAACTTTCCGCCAAAGTATCCCCCACGATCGGGATTGCTTCCTTACGGGTTAATAGACGTCCGCTACAATCGATAATTCCAATACTTAGCAGCTCGGCAATGACATCCACTAAACCCGACCCGCATAAGCCCAATGCTGGAACCTGTCCGATAACATGATAGTGCAACTTCCCGTCTTCCAGCCAAACCCGATCGATTGCTCCCGTTTCCGCACGCATGCCGCAGCAAATGTTGGCACCTTCAAAAGCTGGTCCTGCCGCAGCTGAACACGCATATAAAGAGCCTTGAGCCGCTAAGACAATTTCGGCATTGGTTCCAACATCAATCAAGACGCATGGAGCATCATACTTATAAGCACCCGTAGCCAGTACTCCTGCCACAATATCTGCTCCTACATACCCTGCCACATGGGGTAAAAAGACTGTTTGGCCTCTGTCATTGATTTTGATACCTAAATCTGTGGAATCAAAACTAAGTCCTGTATAGAGAGTTCCCACGAAGGGCGGTGCGGCAATATACTTGGCAGGAAGTCCAAGCAACAAGTGCTGCATAGTTGTATTTCCAACCACACTAAGCAAATAAATATCCGCCCTATTTATTCCTGCTTTTGATATTACTTCATCGATTAAGGTATTAACTTGATCGATAATTAAGTTTTGTAATTTTTCCAAGTTACCGCCCGTTAGAGAAAAGTCGATACGAGAAATCACATCGGCTCCATAGGTTCTCTGTGGGTTGAACGCTGATGCAGCTGTGATTTCTTGTCCATCAAATAGATCATGCAAACTGCATATTACCGTTGTGGTTCCAATGTCTATCGCACAACCATACCCTACGGTTGTTGTGTCTCCTGCTTCGACTGAAATCACTTTTCCTCTGTAAGTCACGACAGTAATTTCAAAGTCGTTTTCCCTCATTAATTCCGGTAGTTTCCTCAACAAGGTTAAGTCTAATTCTTGTTGAGGATCAGGTAACAGCTCTGCCACTCTATCCCAATCAGCCCGTTGATCTGTCATAGTTGGTGGGGGGACTTTAAGAAAGTGCTTAATAATCGTTGGTTGAATTTCTATGGCACTTTTGGGCCGTGATAACAAGGCTTTAATTAGCTTACCTGCTGATTGACCGGGCACTTCAATAACCATATCTTGTACAATAAGCGTTTGACAAGCTAATCTCCAGCCTTGGTCCAACTTAGCATCGATAATCTTTTCCTTTTCAACGATTGTCGGGATTCCCGAATAATCATGGCAAAGGATTAAACATTTCCCACAGGTTCCACGCCGTCCGCAAGGGGTGGGCTCAATGTCAACCCTCGCTAAGTCCGCTGCTTCAACCACACTGGTACCTGCTGGAACAAAAACTTCTAAGTTTTGAGGTAGAAATTTAATTTTGAAACTTTGCACTTAGCACCTCCAATGGGTTATTAGGTTCCGCAGGTAAACATGCTACTTTGAATCGAGATACCTGGTTCAACAATTATCTTGGAGTTTGATTCTATATCCTCAAACAAGCTAGCCAACCAATCTATTGAGCCCTCAACCTCTTCATAGTTCAAGCCAAAAAACTTACTAATCTTTTGGACATAAACCTTGTCCGCAGGATAGCTGGCCATATCATTATTGATCAGAATAAACGTTTCATAGTTCTTAATCATTTCTTTGGTAGCCCAATAAGCTGTTTCATGATCAAACAACTCCAAGCAACGTTGATATTCTTTCCATCCATCGCTCCCAAAGCCAATCCACCCCGAGCTGAGAAAATAACTTGTCGTTCTATTAAGCTGGCATTTACCGAAATGACGAAGACCAAGTAAAACGGCTATGCAATCCTCACTATTGGGGATGATAATTTTACTCCGGCTGGACTTTACTCCCGCAACACCATTGCCACACAAACCGTAACCTAAATAGATGCAGTCTAGATCTCCTTGTTCCTCAAGGAGATCTATCCGCTTTTGCAGTTCAACTTTTAGTTGATCAGGGGTACGATGCAATTCCTGAGGTAAAAAGATACAGTCCTCTAGGGGTATTTTTAAACCCCTAAGGAATTCTTCTTTAAAAACTTCACAGGCAATAATTTTTCCTTTTTGCACTTTACCCCCACTCCTGCTCTATAAGAAATTAAGAAATATATAATTTATAGGCTTACTACGCCAATCGAGCAAGGTCTCTAAACTAATCTTGTGGTTCAGAGTACAGTCGATATTCTGCCAAGTAGTTCATAGACCACTCATCTCGTCCTAAGAGAAGATCAGAGGTTTTAACCGTTCGCCGCATTCCCTCTGCCGTCGGATCCATAATTATACAGGTTAGGCCGGCCCTTAAGGCCATAGCAAGCATCGTTTTAGTAATACTATTTCGATCTGGTAAACCAAATGAAACATTGCTAATTCCCAAAATAATATTAGTACCTAGTTCCTCCACGATCCTTTCAATGGTTTTCAGGGTAATAGCGGCAGCATTATGATCTGAACTCACCGTCATAGTCAAGCAATCGATTATTATATTGGATCGTTCAATTCCTAGCTTTTCTGCACGTTCAACAATTTTCAGGGCGATCGCTAATCTTTTTTCAGGATCATTGGGAATACCAGTGTCATCCATGAGTAAGCCAACAACCGCTGCTCCATATTCCTTAATCAGAGGCAGCACACTCTCAAGAGATTTTTCCTCACCCGTTACTGAGTTAACCAAGGCTTTCCCTTCATATACTTTTAGCGCTGCTGCCAAAGCAACCGGATTAGCCGAATCTATACACAGAGGTACATTAACGGTTTCAGACACTATTTTGATGACTTCCGGTAACATAGCAACCTCATCAATGCCTGCAACTCCTACATTTACGTCTAACATATCTGCGCCCTGCTCGACCTGAGCGATTGCCTCGCTTCTTACATAATCATAGTCTTTAGCCAAAAGCGCCTGACCAAATTTCTTTTTCCCTGTGGGATTGATCCGTTCACCAATAATAACTGCAGGCAAATCCCTACCGATGGTGACTATTGTTTTCTTGCTGCGAACCTCGGTATGAAACATTATTTTTCCTCCTTTAAGCTACGCCAATCAATTTCTTAGCTGCATCAACTGCTGCTGTAGCATCTTTACCGAACCCGTCACCGCCAATTTGCAGGACCCACTCTTCAGTTACTGGTGCTCCACCCACCATAATCTTAACTTGATCACGCAGACCGGCATCTATAATCGCTTTAATGGTCGTCTCTACACTAGGCAAAGTCGACGTTATTAGGCTCGACATCGCTATAATATTGGGTTGATATTCTTTGATTGCCTCGACAAACTTCTCCGGGTCAACATTAACCCCTAAGTTTATTACTTCAAACCCTGCACCCTCAAACATCATAGCAACAAGGTTTTTGCCGATATCATGAAGGTCATCCTTAACTGTCCCCAGTACAATTTTACCTAATGGCACTGCCTTTGCTGCAGCCAAAATAGGCTTTAATATATCTAGTCCTGCATGAGTACATCGAGCAGAAATAAGTACTTCCGGTACGTAAATCTTATTTAACTTAAATTTCTCGCCAATAACCGCCATGCCAGCGATTAATCCCTCACTTAAAATCACCTGTGGATCGATTCCTTCGTCTAAAGCTTGTTGGCAAAACTCTTTAGTTTTTGCAGGCTTGTAAGTAATAATTGAATTTTTAATATCTTCTAATACGGACATCATGCTTCCCCCTCATTCAAAATATCTCTTAGTTGTGTGTACTTGATGTGAAAAACTAACAACCATCACTCGACTGCAAAGGGTGAGAACTCCTAATACAGAGACTATTTCCCTTCGGCAATCTTTGCTGCACTGTAACTTTTTGCAGTATTTATCATAACGCGAACATTTTCATCCGGTGTCCCATAATCAAGACCTACTGCATCAATGGAGAGCAATTCGTAAGGACCACCAGTGTCGATGAGACGTTTGACATCTTGCTCAATTTCTTCAGCTGTACATTGGAGCATACGGACAGGGCAAATCCTAGCATTTATAAAGACAGTAGGCATCAGTTCTCTCACCCGACGCAGGTCAGTCAAAGGCCCCACTTCAATAAATTGCATATTTTTGATTTTACTGTAGCCTTCTATTACATTATCAACAGATCCGCAATGGTGAATACCAAAAGGTTGTAACGCATTGGCAAGCTTCATTTCATATGGCAAAATAAATTCCTCATAGGATTCATTAGAGATTTGCGCTGTAGTACAATTCGGAGTAATATACATTTCTGGTGGAGCCATAGGGGTAACGGATGATGCTAATGTACCAGTACGGCTTTTAACATAATTGGCTAATGGAATAATTGTTTCCAAGCAAAGATTCATTACCTTGTGTGCCACATCTGGATTCTCATAAAAATCCATGTACAGTTCATCACCACGCAGTTTTAAGGCCAAGTTCTGAATGCCACATGTATTAATATTTCCTGTAACCCGCCCGTATTTTTTCTCTAAATAATCCATTTGTCTGATGATTTCAGTCATGGGATGAGTGTTCAGTATATCGGGTACAACGAGATTATTTATTGTTTCTTCAGACATGTTAGCCGGAATAGCCCACGGCAAAGCATCATCGAAGAACGTGGTTTCACAACCGAACAATTCAGGTACCAAAGCCATACCGTAATCGACAAAAGGATTTGGTTGGGGATCAGGGTTTCCTAGCCCTAGATCTCCAAAGCGCTCATGTAGTAACTTCTGTTGCTTCATTGCGACCTCAATGCGGTAGTCAGGGTCATAGTAGTACTGTTTACCGTAAGAAATACCATAATTCTTATGCCACCAGTTGGGATAAAAACCGACGCTAACCCGAATGTGCTGCATATCTGTGGTCATGTTAATAAGCTCCCTTCTTTACATCAGATCAGATTTTCTTGAGTTTAGCATTATAGGAAAAGGTTGAGGACCTGTTCCTGATTTATATGCAAAACTTATGCCAATCCCGATATGTTTGATAAGAGTAACTTTTCTGATAATTTTAATTATAAAACAAGGATGAATGGAATATTTCTGTTCCATTCATCCTTGTTTTATTTCAAATGACATTAGGGATTAGGCAAAAAGCTCATTTTCTGCAATTGGAACACATTTGTTCCAATTGGAACTTCGCAGTGCCACTATTATAGCAGCTCATATTGTTTTCCTTTCCGCAACACAGTAGTATGAGTTATCCCTAGGAGTAAAGCTATTTTTCTACTGCTTTTCTCAGTTCCTAGTGCTTTTCGCAACAATTCCTTTTCCATCAACTGAACGCCCTCGTTTAATGGGATAATTCCTCTAACGGTTACTTCAACCTCAGCCTTTCCATTATTCCCTACATTCAAATTTTCTGGTAAGTGGTTAACCTCTATTGAATCACCTTGACTTAGAATGACCGCTCTTTCTATAACATTTTCCAATTCACGAATATTTCCTGGCCAATCATAACTCTCAAATATTTTATAAACTTGTTGAGTAATTTTTTTTTGTTTGTTGTATTTAGAACAATACTTGCTCAAAAAATATTCACTTAAAGGTAAAATATCCTCTTTACGCTCGCGCAAAGGAGGAATTTTAATTTGTACAACATTCAAACGATAGAATAAATCCTCGCGAAAGGTTTTTTTCTTGACCATTTCCTCCAGATTACGATTAGTAGCTGCGATAATGCGTACATCAAGGTTAATAGGCTTTATGCCACCAATACGACAAATAACCTTTTCCTGAATAACTCTTAAAAGCTTAACTTGTAAATTCAAAGGAAGTTCTCCGATCTCATCAAGGAAGATATTCCCACCATTGGCCGCTTCCATTAAGCCTATTTTCCCCTCTTTACTAGCTCCAGTAAAGGCACCTTTTTCATAACCAAAAAGTTCAGATTCTATGAGATTTTCCGGTATTGCTCCACAGTTAATTGCGATAAACGGACCATTCTCCTTTCCGCTTAGCCTGTGAATCCGTTTAGCAGCTACTTCCTTACCCACCCCTGATTCTCCGGTAATCAGAACTGTCGATTCAACTTGCGATACACGTACCATTAGCTCTAGAACAGGCTCCATCGCAGGACTCTTGGTTATTAAATCTTCTTTTAATAACTTTCCTCTTAACTCTACTAACTCGACTGAACAACGTAATCTCTCTTCCTTCGCTTGTTCTACTTGAAACTTAAGACGTTGCAATTCTGTCATATCCCTCATATTAAATATGACCTGTATTACCTTTCCATCCGGAGCAAAACGAGGATTACCGGTAATAATGATCTCCTGTCCATCGACCTTCGTGTAACCTTCGGTGAGAGTTTTCTTCTGCTGGATGATTTTAATAGTCATTTCATCCAAATAACCAGCAACTTCAGATTCAATATCACTTAATATACAATTCTGGCTATAATCTGTCAGGTTAAAAAGCTGCAAAGCACTCTTATTAACCCTTAGAACTACTCTTTCAGGATTAACAACCAGCATTCCGTCATAGGAACACTCGATGATATTATCCAACTCAACTTTTAATTCCCTGACCCTCGATAATTCTAGAGTTAAGTTATCCATTTCCGATAAATCTTGCAATACGACAACCGTACCTGTTATGTTGCCATTTACAAATATAGGCGTCGCATTCCCTATTACCCGCTTGTTGTTAACCTCCAATCTAAAGCCAAACCGTGCTTGACCGTCAGCAATAACTTCCTTCCATATCCACTGAGGTAGAAGTCCTTCATAGCACTGCTCAGTTGCTTCCTGACTACTAAGCCCTAAGAGAATCTCTGCTCCTTTATTAAAAAGGTATACAGAACCCGTTTTATCGAAAGCAATAATTGCATGACTAACTGACTGCAACACAACTCTAAGTTCATTTCTAGTTTCTTCCCAAGCCAAGTTAACCTTTTTAATTAGCTCTACTCGGGACAGAATTCCCGTTAATTTCATATTTTGATCCAAAACAAGCATGCGTTCCATATCCTGAGTGCAAGTGTTTGCTATTTCCTCAAAGTCAGAATTTTCTTCCACTGTTGCTGGCGGATCATCCATGAATTCCTCTACTTTTGCTGTTGGGGAATAGCCAGATAAAAAACATCCCAATACCTTAGAAATCGTAATAATCCCAACAATGTCATCGTTCACCCCCACAACAGGCGCACAATTAACATCGTGGTCTAGATAAATTCTGCTTGCATCAGCAAGACTTTGATCAGATCTAACTGTGTAAGGGTTACAAACCATTACATTTTTAACCTTCATTGCAACTTCCTCCTTTCATAAGATTTTCATCCTATACCAGTCCATCCACGCTGGAGCACCCTGCGCTCTAAGCTCCAGAATTCTTGTCCGGACTCTTTTCCACTGCTTCCACACACACATATTTATAGACCCTACCATTAATTTCAATAGAATAGGAGATTTCCGCTACTTTTCTTAGCATATTCGACACAGAGCAATAAACCTGCTCAGCCATTTGTAGAGCTTTATTCACCTTTTCTGCTGAAATGTTCTCCCCGCTTAACCGATATACCACATGAATATCGCTAAACACCTTGGGGTGTTCTTCAACTCTAGTCCCATTAACTTCAACGTCTAAACGATTGTATACGACTCTCATTTTATTGAGAATATGACCTAACTCGATACCTGTACACCCGCCAAGAGACATTAACATTAATTCCATCGGTCTTACGCCTTCATTTTTCCCACCATAAATCGCTGACGCGTCCATAGGTATTTTAAAGCCACTATCATCGGTACCTACAAATTTCATATTTCCTTCCCAAGTAATGTTTACTTGTGACATAAAACAATCTCTCCTTTTTTAAACTATACCTGCTTAACTTTCATAACTTCTCCTCTTATCTGAGAAATTCGTTAATTTCCTAATTATAATCCTCGGACTCTTAGATGGCAATGAACAAGGCAAAATGAAAGACAGCACTCAACATAATACCAGTTACCTTCTTGCCACACGATTGTAACTGTCTCATTTGGTCCTACAGAACTGCTCTCCGACGGATACAAACTGTTGCTTGTACCGCCGACCTTCAAATTCATAAGCTAGGATTTCCTGATATCGTCCCTAGATGGCAGTATACGCGTGAACATTAGCTCGGTCTCGACAACGAACAGTGGCGTGAGCTATAAGATTACTGTGCCGCTGACAGCGGGTCATACTTATACCGTCACAGCAGTGAACTCGTTCAACTAAAGTTGAACATCGAGACTTCGGTAACGAAAGCCTCTAGTCGATGGTTAGACTATTGCTTAATCGGAAATTTAAGATCATTAATACTCGTATAATTGGGAACTAATTGCTGTTTATTAAAGGCGTCTCTTGGCAAATTAACAAATAAGAAATATAAAAGCCTATTTTGTTCCTTTTGGGCAAACGGTTGAAATGTCAGTCCAAGTTTACGGAAACCATTTGGTTGCAATACACTAGAGTCTAAAATACATTCAGCCTTCAAAGGTCCATCTGGAAGCTCTAGAATAATAGATATTTTATCATCATCGAATTGATAATTATCGAAAATAGTGATACACACCCCGTGTCGTGAGATGTCACACGTTGTTGTAGTGACCCATTCAGAATCCCTCACTTTAATCTGCAGTCTTACTTTTACTGGAAAACGATATTTTTGTCTATAGTAGTGTCGATTAATGATGTAAAGTATCGTGACTACTAACATAACGACATTATAGATTGACCAAAATATAGCAACGTAGATACTGATCGATTCCGCATCATAGAAACTTTTCCAGATTAGATTTGAGACTGCAATTGAAATTGATAAAAGAATAATACCAATTAAAAGAATGTGTAGTAATAATTCACGTCGATCCTTTCGAATAATCGATTCATCCGCTTTTTTCGGAGTTACGCGAAAAACTAGATCCCGCGGCCAAAAAAGGGACAAGGATGCTTTGATAAACGTAAACATTTTCAACATATTGTATCTCTCAGTATCTATATAGCGGAAGAAACCTCGCCCTAAGGCAATATTCGCTAAGGAGCTGAGTAAAATGAACGGCAACCAATGGAAAATAAAATCTAAACTGCTGGCCCGAATCGGCAATATACCCGTTAGCAAGATAATAATCGGTGTAAGTAGTGTCGGAAAAGTAGCCAACAGTCAGGTGGGTGTTTTCGTCGGCTATTCCGGCCCTAAAGGCTATGGTTTGATTTCAGCACGGCTGTTCATGCCCGAAAAATGGTTTGACGAAGAGCATAAACAATTAAACTGATCTGCTAGGAGAATCGATGATGATTTTTACACATTAGATGAAGCATAAACATTTCTTTTAGTTTACCTTTTTGACTCCTCCATCGTATTTGTCTTAAAAAACTTAAATGCCCTGTAAAATTGTAAAACTTTTGCTACTAAATATTGGTCTTGAAGCCACGGCTTTCTTTCTTGTTTAGAATAATCAAACGTGGTTT
Organism: Peptococcaceae bacterium BRH_c23; assembly: GCA_000961805.1. The sequence continues at coordinate 23,005 of LADV01000269.1, forward strand.
CTAATTTAGTCGCATTTATTTTCATTCGAAAAGTATTTACTAAACTCTCTGAGTCTATGTCAAGGAAACGAGCATAAGACCGTAAAAATCCTACCGTGTAAACCTCACCAGGAAGAACGCAGTAGTCCTCTTCTTCTAATGCTTGTAGGTATTTGCAACGAATTTTAGTGAATTCTTCAACATCTTTCAGTTCCATTCCTTTAGCTTCTCTCGCCTTACGTAACTGTTAGACAACTTTCTCCATATTTCAACCTCCTTTTTTCAAGATCATAAGTAACAGCCTGTTTGATGTATAAGCCTAAGTAGAGCATCATTATCCCAAACCTGATTAAAAAAGAGAAAACAAAAAGAACTCCACACCAGAGATACTTAGTCCCGGCTGGGGCTCTAATTTCTTCTCCGGCAACCTGGCAATCGTGGCAGTGTCTTTACTGCTGTAGACCCATGGCTTTGCGTCACACCTTTTCAGATGTTTTGCCCTTATCAGAACAATTTTCTAAATAAATAGTTAATATATGAGTATTTATCAACAAAGAAGTTAAATGATGTCGTATTTTGCTAGGAATTCTCTTTAGAGTATTTTAGCATACTTACTAATAAATTCAAATATTTTTAATTTATTGACGAAGCTGGAAAGGAATCTCTTTCCAAGATGAAAAGAGCCTTGAGGCAGTACAACTGTATGTACCTCAAGGCTTTCGTTATGTATCTCCGCTTAATTCGAGGGTATGTATGGCGGAGGCGAACTTACACTGCTGGAAATCCTAACAGTGAAGCTGAGATAATAAAATGTTATTAGTATTAGCATTAATCCCATTACGAGTACTATTCAACTATTGTAATGGGACACGAGTAAAGCGTCGAGTGAATTTAATCTTATGCCATTTTTACAAAAAAGAAGAAACACTAATGGATTGGGGCCCATAGCGTTTCTTCTGATCTTACACATATGGCGATAGAAAATAAATGATTTGCGTTTAACCTCTACTAGACTCATTGTACATAATAATCTACCTCCTATAGCCTAATTTATCATATTCAAACACTTAAGTTAGGTGCTTGTCCAACATCCTAAAGCTGTTTGTCCCTATCAATATTATACCATATCTTCATATTATTATACTATATCTTTGGCTATCGTAAAAATAACCCCGTCACCCGGGAGAATCCAACCATTAAATTCAACTCTAACGCCATTAGTATTCTTATAAGGTATAATTTTCAACTTCTTTTCATCCATAAAACCGAATCCAAAACCATTCACACGATAAGGCGCATAATTTTTTAACATAAAATTACTACTAAATCGTTTGCAAGGAGCAGTAATACGATGTTGATAATGAATATCTGTTATTGGAACAAGGGACTCTGCTACGAGTTCAATAGAACAACTATCTTTGATCTCAATCGAAAAATGGCCAGATATATCAACTTCGTAACTTGGAGCACTTGATGGTGGGTTTTGACATCTCTCCACAAATAATTTGATATTCTTGTCTATGGTTTGATTCCCAATTGTAACTCTACATTTATTTATTTTATATAAATCAATATCATTTACATCTTCAATGGGTGTCATATATGCTCCAACCGGAACATTTTTCACCTTTACTTCAGAGGTTGGATTTACTATTGTGAAAAGCCTTGTAATGACTTTTTTCATATAATTTTTATCTTCATCTATTATGCACTCGACATCATTAATGTATTCCTCATAATAGCATTCATTAAGGAAATTACAAATTTCATCTTCAACGACGTAAAAAAAGCTAGTTGGGTCATTGGTTCCAAAGTATAGTCTTCTATCAACATTACTTTTTAATCCTTTTAATCTGGGTTCATCAAGATCGTTAATGAAATCGTCAGTAGCCATCATCTTTCTTAAAGAATCTACTAGAGTGCGCCCGTAATGAGTTAATTCCATGAAAATAGCAACACTACCTACAATAAATACAGCAATAAAAAATTCTTTAAAGAAATCCAAAAAAATCCCACTTAGTAATGAAAAATCGAAATTATGTTCATATAACGAAATAAAAAATAAGCCAACTAAACTAGTAAAAGTAAGCGGATTGCAGAATATGAAGAAAGTAGCAATAAAACCCCGTCTTGGAAAGATATTAGTAGAAGATGTTATAGGAGTTTTAGGACTTGTCAACAAAATCATCTCCCTTGGAATATTTAACCAAAATTATTCTTCTGGAAATTATCGTAAATATCCTTTATTTTATAAGGTCCATTCAGTTCCACATACCTAAGTCCGCTCAGCAAAATAAAAAAGCCCAAGGTGGGCACTTATCCAAACCCACCACGAAAAAATCGTTTTCATTCCAGTCCATACCAATTTCTTTCAAAAACAATTCTCTTGTCTGTGTTGGCAATTATTCGAAGTACTTAGAAGGCAAAATGTTCAAGCGGTTTATTTACTATTTACTAAAATTGCATAGACAATATAGCGGTCCAGAGAATAGCCAGGAGTATTGAATGGATAGCAGGTAGTCAACGTTAGTATGACATGGTGGTTGAATACTTTAATTCGCAATAATTGAATGAGTGCCTTAGAATAATGATATAATTGTCTTGGAATGGAAGCTTGATCTTCGTGGCTTGATCTTCGTAAAATGAATTAAGAAGGTGCTTTCTTGCAACTAATATATGATTTGATACAACTTTCTATAACCAACTGCTATTTAATCAAAGGCTTAAACGGCTTTTTGCTTATTGACTGCGGAGGGCGAGGGGATAAAAAGACCTTTACCAAAAAGCTTGCGCGCTTAGGCCTTAAAGCTTCCCAGATTAAATACCTTGTGTTGACCCACCATCACAACGACCATTGTGGTTTATTGCCATTTTTAATGGCAGAAAACCCCGATATATGTGTGATCATGAGCGAACTATGTTCACGATATCTTCAAGGTGGGCATAATATTCGTCATCCCAACGAGCGCTACGCCAATAAATTTCTTGAGCTTATGATGGGACTTTATTTAGGAGTTCAAAAGGATTCCGACAGCTTTGAGCCTTTTTACATAAGACCACAAGATATAGTTATCAGGAATGATGATGATAGCTTCTTGCTAAATATGGGATTTTCGGCAAATATTCTATTAACACCTGGCCATACAGAGGACAGCCTCTCCGTCATTGTGAAAGACACTGCTTTTGTCGGTGATGCCACCCGGAATTTCCTGTCTTTTACAGGCGCACCCTACCATCCCGTTATATACTACAACGAAAGCAGTTACCATGAAAGCAGGCAAAAGATCATAAAGCAGGGCATACGTTATGTATGCCCTGCTCATGGAAAACCCTTTGCTGTGGAAAAATGGCGCTGAGTTTAGGCTTTGTCGTCGTCTTTTTGGTGTTCAAGCATCAAAACATACGCAAGCTCCGTCCGGTTATTGGCACCGGTTTTTTTATAGATGTTTTTAATGTGAGTTTTAACAGTATTTTCGGAAATATTCAGTTGCTTGGCAATCTGCGGGTTGTTTTTGCCCTGCACCAAAGCGTCGATGATGTCGGCCTCCCGTTTTGTGAATTTAAACTGGTAGTCGGAGAGCAGAGAATTGCTATCTGCGTATTGCAGAATAACCACAAATTTAGCTCTCGGTTCCTTGAGTTTATTTGCCAAAACGGAGATGATAAGTTCACCTACGCTTGTTTTCAAAGGATAAGCCGAGGAAAACCGAGTGTCGATTTCTTTTTTTTGCAGAGATTCGACCATATCGGAACAAAGCTCCTTCACATGATACAGCACACTAGAGCCATAGGCAGAAGTGATTTTCAGCATATCGTAGCCCGTCACATTGCCGCCGGTTAAGCTCATTCCCTCATCAAAAACACAAATACCCATGGTATTGTTAGCTTCATTACCTGATGTCTCTAAAAATTTCACAGCGTTAAGGGTATGTATGATGTGAAAGACCATGGATACATGGGGTTGCATCAGCCCTAGCATAAACAAGTCTTCATCTGAAAAATCCGGATTGCTTTTGCTGCGATGCAGGTAGATTTCTCCCATAAACTGATCCTTGTAGATGATCCGCAGGCAGACAATGTAAAAGTCTTTTTGAAACTCAATAAAATCGCTTCTAGGCTCTTCAATGGTGATTAGTCCTTTTTGGTAATCTACCGCCTTATACACATATGCTTCCTTACCGCTACTGTTTTTCTCCGCGGCTTTTTCATATTCATCAAGCCTGGAAAATTTATCTTTCTGAGCATACGTGCTGATATTGCCCCCCTTGTAGGGCTTAAAATAACTGCAGTCTCGACTGATTGCGCAAAAAAACATCCCGCTATCATACGAAACAAATTCATGCAGCTGCATAATGGCAAGCTTTAAAAATTCCGCAAATGATACGCATTCATATGCTTTGGCTGTGAAATCGTTCAGCCTCCGAACAGTTTTGTTGTCCACACCCCACACTCCTAATCCAATTAAAAATAATACTACTAAGTATAACTATACTATGCTTGGACACTTCAATAAACCCTCAAATATTTTTAGCGCATACGAACTGCTTACTGTGGAAATCTCTATTTCATCGCCTCCCATAATGAATAGGAGATTATCCTTAAGACCTGCGCTGATATACAAAATTCCAGATAAGGCAGTTTGGCCGTCCTTTAGCATCTGTAAAAGTTCAACGGTTGTAATCAGCTGGTATGCTAAGAAATTTGACCCGAATACAGCATACTCCTCGGTTAAGGTAAAGTTCTTGTTAGATGCCACCACATTTTTTGCTACTAAGCGATATATTAGTGCTTTTGTGGTTTCGAGAGACGGTATTTCCCACTTGTAGTTAGCCTGGATCATGGCCACAAGCCCTGTTTCGTTAGGCATATCCAGGTGAGAACGAATTTCTGCAAAAGTGGCGCCAGCTTCGCTTTGTTGTTGACAATAGGACAGCATTGTCTTTTCGCGGTAAATATCAAACATGGAAAGCAGTACATAAATCTCATCTTTAGACAGAGCTATTTCAAAATCAGCTCGCTTAAAACTTGTTAATCCTATAAAATTTCCAATATTCATCATAATTTTATCTAAGTCTGACCCTTTGCTAATTCTTAGAACACCGCCTGCGTTTTCGACAAGAACAAGGTCCGCCCCCTTGCGGTAGGTGTATTTTTCTACTAATATACTGCTTTCCTGCAATATAAATCTACAAGACAGATCGGGATTGGCGGCTATATCCAAAAGCTCCTTCGCCTCTTTCGACAGCACTCCATTTTGCAAGACCCCTCTTTTCTCCAAGGAGTTCAAACTCTCTGTGGAATTATTGTTATCTATTCCACTAAAAATACCAATTGAGCTTGCTGCTGCAAATTGCTGCTTTAAGACCTTTAACTCACTTATTGAAAACTCCATATTATTACCCTCCCTTGTATTCTATTTCTATTTTAGTTGGTCTGTATATGGCTTAATAAGGAATTCCTTGACGGCAGCACTTCCCATTTTCTGAGCTCCGCCGTGGGTTGTGCCTCCTATCGCTTTTATCGCACTTCCGATAGCAAGTCCTTTTTCAGGCAAATTGAGTGGTGGACATTTTGCGGTTATACCATCTGTAACCGCCCCAACTCCTGCATTTAATGCACCGTCCACAAGGCCTCCCTGCATTGCCTTTGCCACATCTTCTCCACGCAACGCCGCACCAGTTGTAGCTGCTGCTGTTTCGCCGACTATAGCTGCTCCTGCCTTTTTCAGGACACCATATTTTGCCGTGCCATCGATATAATCGCTGCCAACATCGGTAGCGCTTTTGATTGCGCCCTCTGCTATCGTGCCTAAACCTATGCCTTTGCCGGAAAAATGGTCACTTGCCGCTGTTCCTAGCATATTCTTAGCTATTTTATAACCATTTTTAATACCCGGATGCGCAGTACCCATTAAATCAATCGTTACATCTGCACCCATACCAACAACCGTTGTGACTGTTTCGGCTGTCTCCAAACGGTCTGCATATTTTTGCCAATCTTTGAAGTTTTCCATGTCTCGTTCTTGCTGTTTTGCGACAACACGCTCTATTTCCTTCATATCGTCTGTGCCATATTTCTTTTGAAGCTGATTCATAGCCTCGTTTCTTTGCTCCTTCTGCTTAATAGCATCCATGCCAGCCTTCATGTTCTCATCCGGCGCGGCGTTATCTACTCGTGCCTGCTCTAGATAACCATCCCTTGCAACGGCACTTTTTTGGGCTTCCTTGTAGGCATCCTCACTATAGCCATAGCCGGTTTCCGGGTTGTACCACTCTCCTGAGGCAGGGTCTTTGACATAGGTGGTTGTATTTCCGGTTACTGGGTCGGTAACATCCCTTGATTCCACTGGAGTCGGCACAGTAGGTTCGGGTGTACTCTCAGGATTCGTTGCAGGCTCGTTCTCCGGCACAAATTCCGGCTCATCCGGCTCAACTTCACTTTCGTTAAAATCTCCATCCTGTTCAGTTTCGTAGGATTCAGATCCCTGGCCACCACTATCTTCTGTTCCCGCCACCTCATTGTCTCCTATGGAAACGGCGTCGCCTTCATCAGGATTATCGGTATTGCCCATGGCATCGGCAAGCATAATCATAGCGATCTGCTCATCTGTTTTATCAGGATACTTGTTTTTATACCAGTTTCTATCTCTGTTTACTCTAGGTGCCGCTGCCTTTGGTTTTCTATTTAAAAGCTCAATCACCACAGTTACTACAACCCCAGCAAGGGGAGGAAATAGCATTCCTACAGCCGCCTGAGAAGCATTATTTGGTCCGGGAATATTGCCAACATTCTGCGGCTTGGCAAGGGCGGTCATCACAAAAGGAGGAAGCTCCTTATGCTTTAATACTCCACTTGAAATGATGGTATAGGTGTTGTCATCGGCACCTTTACTTTCGCTTGCCTCTCGTTTATAAAAACCAGTTCCGTTAATAGAAACGACCGCGTTTTTCCCTGAGTATTCAAGAACAATCTTCGCATCGGCACCAATTCGAGCCTTGTATGGAAGCTTGGATAAATCCATATCAAAGTTGAATTTTCCCACCAATCGCGTTTCCGTTTCCTCAGTGATTTCGCAAATTTGAGAAAAAGGCATACCCTCATATACTCCGATAAGTTCAATGTACCCGTCACAATCCAGTATCGTTAACTCAAAATCCTTAAGAGAAAATGAACTTATGCCGCTGTTGACGTTCCCTTTGAGCGTGCTCATTTTATACGTATCTAACTTGATATTATAGGTCCCTGTGAAATCATAGCGCACCGGAATGGGAACGACTGCACTGACATAAAACATGGGTGTACCATCTTCCTCATAGGAAAGTGCATCCGGCTCGGTCATCTTAATAGAATAAATCCCTGCCTTTAGGATAACATTGGGTGCATAAATCCACATACCATTTTGCGCACCTCCAAACTCAGCGCCATAGGCCTTCCCTGATGCGGCAATTTTTCCGGCTCCATCGTAAATCGTTACATATCCAGGGAGTGCTCCATCACCCTTATTATAGGTATTTAGCCTTATTTCGTTGATCACATACTCACTGTCAAGCTGAAATTTGGCAGGCTTTTTCTCTGCATCGGACAAAGTCGGAGTGGACGAAATATCAGTTTTTTCATCAGTCAAACTAATATTACCCATTTCTTTCTCTAAATCATTTTGTTCTGAATTGTTTTCGGCGTACCATGCCAGCATTTTTTTTTCATATCTATCAAAAGCTGCTTTATTGTAGCCTTTTAAGAGGACAGCGTTAGGGAGCATTTGACCGTCCTCAAAGGAGATGGAATAGCTGCTTTTCTTCAAAACCATATGCCCTAAAGGCTCAAAGATAAGCAGCTTATCCGTAGACGAGACCGAAAAGCCACTGTAGACATTCCCTCTTTCGTCGATAAGCTTAAGATCCTTTTTTTCACTTAGGCCATCGATAAAAGGTATATACATGGCTGTCAGCACGGATGACTCCCCTACGCTTACCACCGTACACTGTGATGTAGAAAATTCCTTATCTAAAAAGCCAATCACGAGGTTATCATGATTATCATAATTTACGTATTCGTTATACCATTTACCGGTTTTCCCCAACACCTTTTCCATCGGAAGTGGCGGCTGTGTGCTCTCTCCCGCTGCCAGGGCGGGTATCGGCAAGAGGAAGTTACTCAATAGCACGATACATGCTGCAATAAATGCTACGGCTTTTTTCATCATCCCACGCCTCCCTTTGACAGTAAAGTTTTAATAATCCCCGCACCGCCCTCAATGAATGGCGGTACCTTTATGAGAAAAGCAGTGGATAGTATCCATGTAAAGGAGAATAAAAGGCATACGGCCGATGTGACAATGGTGATTTTAATAGAGCTTTTCCCGATCAGCTTTCCAATCTCTATAGCCGAAGCCGTGCCGACTGCCATAATACCTGCCGAAATAAATGCTGATGTGTGAGACCAATTTAAGTAGAACGTTGCGATAAGCAGCATAAAGACAAAAGGAAGCATAAAGCCCATACTCGTATCGGTAGCGTTCTTAATTACTGACTTTCCATGCTCTTTTTTGATTTTAGGGTTAAACAGCCCTAAGAAACCGTTTAAGAACAATTTAAAGAGCCATCCAAAAATTATTCCAAATAGTAACCCAAAACCCAAACGGCATGGATTAGTTGGCTCTAAGACACTATAAAAGGTACAGATACCAAAGCTGGCAAAGCATAAAAATCTTACAAAGCTCTTCATTTGTCTTACACCCCCTAAAGATTTCCAAAGATCGACCAGCTTACCAATATCGCACCACTGATAATTGTGGCAATGGGGATGCTCATTGCGTTTTTACCACCAGTCATCTCACGAATGGTTACAATGGTAGGACCAATTGCCCACAAAATTCCAGATACGCCAAAGGCTATCGAGGTTTTCCACCCCAGCCCAAGTGAAAATGCGATTCCAAGAGTACCGTAGATCAGGGCTCCGCTATAGCTAAGACAGAAGAGCGAAATAATCTGCCCTATTTTTTTATCAGTTTTAGATAGTTTCAGTATTACTGCCACCAGAAATCCAAGCAAGGGTATAAGCAAAGCCCCGTATAGAACCCCCACCCCTGCCGACAGCAGTAGGAAATCCACGCCTTTTTGACCAGTTTTATAGAGGTCAAGCCCGGTCTGAAGAAAAAACAATCCAAAGGCAAGAGCGGATACAATTAATGAAAAGTACCATTTCGTATTGAGCATTGCGCTCTTTAAAATGCCAGACGGATTAATCATCATCCCGAAGATGGTTTTTAGCATGGAAGGTTTTGTTTTTTCCATCGGATATGCCTCCTTATTCACTAGCGTTCTACCCATTTGATTAAGCAGGCAACCTGCCCCAGATTACCCAATCCATTGTTGGCAAGATAGAAACTGATCATCGGTTTCCCATCATCCGTTTTACCAACCATAGCCAGATTACTTTTAGCTTCAGCGTTCAATGGCTTATCCTTCTGGAGTTGGTATCCATCAACCTTTGTGGTTGTGAAATGGCTATTCGAGGTTGTTTTATGAGAAAGTTCAAATAATACCCGCTCATCCTGAGGCGGCCGAAATGTAAGGGTAACATTGGAGTCCATGATAAATCGCGTAGCTATATTCTTGGTGCTGCTTCCCGATTTATCAACACTATCGGTTTTATCAAGGTGAATTTCAAAGCTGGTTTCTTCCCCTTTTTTCAGGGTAATTTCCTCCACTTCTATGGGCATTTTATTTTCGCCTTCCCAATGCACATATATCGGGACTAAACAAATAGCTTTTGGCGGGTCATCATAAATTTTCTTTTTTAATTCTTCGCTTCCTGCTGGGATTCCATAGGCCACATATACATCCTGTTGTCCTTTGCCTTTATCACTACAGCCCGCTAACAATACTATAAAAACCAATAAAAGAAGGGTAAACAAGACTCGCTTGGCATTGTTTCTATTTTTTCTCAACATACTTTTCACCCCTGTCATCCTTTTCATCTAGGCCAAATACAGCAAATCCCTATTTTGCCTGTTTAAAGCTAGTTCCGTCCCATTCGATAACCATGGATTCACCATATGTGCCTGAGATGATAATATCTTGTACGCTAGAAAACGGTTTTTCTATACTCCATTCTTTGGGATCTCCAGGAACCACGCCCGCCGCAACGCACTGGACCTTATATTCATAGGTTGTTTTTGAAGTTTCTTTCAGACTTCCCGACTGAATAGCCTTTTCCATTGAAACACCGCTCACTTGATAACGATTGCTTGCACCCGCCTTTATGGTAAAATCGCTGACATCAACCGCATCGACCGAATCATCATTTTCATTGACGCTGTCTTGGTCACCTCTGTATTTATCGCTGCCATAGGTGCTCGTTGTTAACACCCAGTCTGCCCCAGTGGTGTTTTTAATTTGGAAAAGAATTTCTTTTTTGTCATTTGTCGCGGCCTCTTTTTCTGAGTTGCACCCGGTGATCATGGAAACAGCCGCCAATAGAAAGACTAGAAACAGTATCATTTTTCTCATCATCATTCTCCTCCCGTTTTTTCCATAATTATTAATTTAACTCTGTCATAATTTTCCTCTGAGCAAAACACAGCCATAGTTTTAGAAAAGCCGCCGTAAAGCATCATACTTTTTTGCTTTTCAAGGTGTTTTACCCTTCTAATCCGCTTCCACGGTATAAGAACCTCTGTTCTTGTACCCGACAGCATACCGGCCCCGGCAGCAGTGGGGTTCCGGGCAATAAGACCTAGAATAACTGTTATTACCGAAAGTCTTTTCACTCGTTTCCTCTGGTATGGCTGATTTGCGCATAGAATTCCCTTTTGGTCTATGACAAAATGAACATCATATGTCCCTCTGAAAATGAGCAGCACAAGAATAACGGTCAAAAACAAAGTCAGCAGGATTAGCAAAACGCCATAATACGCCTTTAATATACACATAATGGTTAGCAGTGCTCCAAAGGGTATGCCAATTGCAATACCTAACTGTTTTAGAATTAGCCTGTTTTTGAAAATCGAAACTTTAATATCCCATGTTATTTCATTCAGAAGAAGACCTCCTCCTTAGTCTCTATCCTTTTCTTGGAACACTTCCTCAACGCTGTCATCATAATCATTCAGATCAGGGATATCTATTTCTCTGCTTGAAGTCGTAGCCACCTTGAATTTGCCGCTTGTTTTTTTCTTTTTCCTGTTCATCACAAACAACAGCAGTATTCCTATGCCCATATATAAAGGTTGACCGATGTTTGGCTCAGCTTCGGTTTTAAGGGAATTGATATTAGGAGCAAAAGGAAAATAATATACCTCGTTTTCCACCTTAACTGACATGTCGCTGCCACGCCTATTCGTGTGTCCGCTGTGAGTAATGCCATCCGAATCTTTAAAAGTGTAATCTATAGCCCATTCATATCGCTGGCTGGCAGGGCGGTTATCATCTGCACCACCGTAGCGTCTTGTAGATACTTTGGCCATTGAATTTTCGCCAAAGAAAAACAGCAGAACATTACCTACCGCCATTAATATTAGCGCTACACCAACAGCAGAAATGACTATCCGCCAGAAAAGCTTAGACGATTTAGATTCTCTGTTTGCGGCCATGTTATCACTCCCAATATCGTTTTCTGATATAAAAAGCAAATTATATTACCATTGTAGAGAATTTTTATTTTTTATATAATCACCCGATCGGGTGATTATATAAAATACAATCAGTTTGTTTTTGAACTTTGACGAAACAGATCCCCGACGCGAATTTATCTGCCTCGTGCCAGGTTTTGCCCCACTTCAAATAGTAATAGGACGCCAAATCCGAGGCCGTTAATGGTCAATTTGGAAAATTAACCATTAATTTATTTCCTCCATTCATTTTATTGGTGACGGTCTGAACGTTTATTTCCTTTCTAAATGCAAGAAAGCCTTGAGGTACAACGGTATATACCTCAAGGCTTTCGTTATGTATCTCCGCCTAAATTCGAGGGTTTGATTGGCGGAGGCGAGGCGCACCTATCCAAACCCTCGACAATTAAATACGTGCCTTTGATTGAAATCCTTTTACCCATTCATCCAGTTCCCTTTCGCGGTCTGCACCAACCGAGAATTCCTTACAGGAAGCAATCTGTCCATCTCTGATATAGAGTACTTTCCTTGCTTTGGCAGCGACACGCTGATCATGGGTAACGGTCATTATGATCATTCCATCGCGATTCAAATCTTCTAGGATTGCCAATACCTGATCCGCGGCGCCAGAGTTCAGCGCTCCTGTCGGTTCATCCAAAAACAGAATTTCAGGATTATTGATCATGGCGCGGCAAATGGAAGCCCGTTGTAACTGTCCGCCGGAAACTTCCCGGATATCACGCTCTTCGATTCCTTCAATTTCCATCC
>LADV01000261.1 GCA_000961805.1 Peptococcaceae bacterium BRH_c23
ATCAAGAGCGATATCCGCGATGTGGTAGGAGCCATTGAAATCGGGCGAGCTACCATGCGCAAGATCAAACAGAACCTGGTATGGGCGTTCGTTTACAATATCACAGGGATTCCCTTAGCCGCTGGTATCCTGTATCCATTCACAGGGTTTTTAGTTAGCCCGGAACTTGCTTCCTTCTTTATGGCCATGAGTTCGGTATCGGTAACGCTGAATACACTCCTTTTAAAACGCTACCAACCATCGTTCGGGAAGGACCAGTTAAATACCAGTGCGCACTCGGTGCCCCAACCACAAACAGCACGCTAAAGAGGAGGTTTTACTATGAACGAGTTAGAAGCAAAAGCCGCCAGGCAGTCTTTCGTGGTTTACACTGCACTTTCACTGGCGATAACCCTTATATTCCTGGTAATCACATGGGTAAACGGAAATACCTATACTTCCGTGGCCCGAATTGGCGGCATGGTTTGGGTTTTCATCCTGAGTATGATTGTCTTTATGCCGATCGTCATTCCGGTGATGAAGAAAAAGGTCATGGGATAAAGAGCGTGGCTGCTCAAGTGACAGTGTTATTTATGACATCTATCCATGTTTAAGTGGCAAAAACGGGTCATGGAACTGTCCAAATGATTGGGTAATATTTAGTCAAGCGAACTTAGATTTATAAACTGTTCTGAAGGAGGAACAAGATTTGCAGCAAACTTTATTCAGTGTTGGGGGATTTTCTCTTGGATCTTACGGTGTAGTGGTTGCCCTAGCGATATTAATTGGCTTAGCGGTAGCCTATCATTTAGCCTCATCTGAAAAGGAATACCGCCAGCATCTTATCGACTTGGTTCTCTTTGCAGTAATCGGAGCTATTATTGGAGCCCGTCTTTGGCAAGTCTTTTTCTATGAATGGGAGTACTATTCCCTCCATCTCGTCGAAAGCCTCATGATATGGCACGGAGGCATGGCTATTCAAGGAGGCTTGGTTGGGGCTTTCATTGTGGGATGGATCTGTACTCGTAAGTATAAACTTAATTTTTGGAGAATGGCAGATATTGCCGCCCCTGGGATTATCTTGGGTCAAGGACTCGGGAGGATTGCTTGCTTTCTCAATGGGGATGCCTATGGTAGTCCGACGAACCAAGGGTTTGGCCTGGTTTATCCCCAAGGAACACCAGCCTATGCCGCCTATGGTAGCCAACCCCTATGGCCTGCAGAGGTATGGGAAGGGCAATGGGATATGGTTGTTTTTGCTCTGATCATAATCCTTCCGCGTTGGCTCAAACTGCCGAGGGGTATCCTCTTTTTAACCTATATTGTGCTCTATTCACTGGGACGGTTCGGACTAGAATTTTTACGAGGGGATGGCGCACGTTATCTATTCAACTGGACTTCAGCACAATGGAGTAGTATGGGGATGATTGTTATAGCCCTTGTTTCTGCAGCTGTATTAACGTTGTCAACGAGGACTGCGAAAAATTAGATGGATGATATATGAAATTGAAGGAGGCTGAATCGTATATCAATAAGAATAATCGAAACAGTTTATTGCTTCGATAGAGGGATTCTGAATATCAATCAGGATCCCTTCTTCATGGCTTCCTTTAAAGCCTTTTCATGCTTTTATCGAATCTGAGAGTGAAATTCATAACAAATTCATAACTCATTCACAGCATATTCGAATTGATTAGATATACTTTGAGACATGAAGTCAGAGTAGTTGTAAAAATATTCTTGGGTAAAATTAAAGGAGGAAAAAAGATGAATAAGAAAAAATGGATTGTAGGACTCTCAATTGCAGGTGTGATGGCGCTATCGGGTACAGCCTTCGCCCTAACCACTGGGTCAGTTCCCGTGAAATCTGTGGGACAAACCCTTGGATTTGTACAGACTGTTGAAACAACAGCACAGAGTAGTCAGCTTGGAGCACCTCAACCTACACTTGCAACACCGTCTTCCCCAAATAATGAATCGAATGTGGTTACCACTCCAGGACCCAACGGTTACAGTGGTGGTTATAACATGATGGGAGGCCAGGGTACGAATGGATACAGTGGTGGTTATAACATGATGGGAGGCCAGGGTACGAATGGATACGGTGGAGGCTATGGCATGATGGGAGGCCAGGGTGTTAACGGATACGGTGGAGGCTATGGCATGATGGGAGGCCAGGGTGTTAATGGATTTGGTGGAGGTTACGGTATGATGGGCGGTGGCTATGATGCAAAAAGCTTAGGTGTCGACCTCACAAACGGCGAAGTCACCACATCTGATCAAGTAGTAGCCATTACGAAGGCATATACTCAAAAAACTAACCAGGAGGTTGTCGTGGGCGAACTTCATGAATTTGCAAATGGATATGAAGTAGAGCTCAAAGAGGGAGCGACAGGGGCTAAAGTCTATGAAGTTATGGTTTACAAGAATGGTGGACAGATCATAACTGAAATGGGTCCGAATATTATGTGGAATACAAAATATGGACATATGAATTGGGGGAATAACGGGGCGGTTACGGTCAGTGAAGAACAGGCTGCGAAGAGCGCTCAAGAGTTTGTAGCCAAATTGGGCCAAGGATATTCAATTGGAAAACCAGAACTAGCGCCGGGTTACTATGAGTTCATGATTCAGAAAGATGGTAAGGATTACGCGGAACTTGATGTTAATGGATACACAGGTCAGGTTTGGTTTGAAAACTGGCAGGGACCTATTATTAAAACTATTGATGCAAAGTAAAAAGGAAATTAGCCAACGAAAGCAACTAAAGGGCAGTGGCTCCACAGGGAGAAACTGCCCTTTGGCACGGTTATGGGGATTGGACACAAGGAATATATTGGATAAAGTGTGCGCTTGACAAAAGGGGCATAAGAATCTTAAATCAATTTATAGTAATCCGATTTAAATACTACGGGAGTAGAAATACTGGAAGATCTCAAAGAGAAAAGGGTAGGGACTTCTCAGGGAAGTAATTATGATGCGATGGCCCAGAACGTGGGGGCAATCATCACACATTATCCTGGATCAAATGAAATTTTTGCAGATCTCAAAGCAGGGTGTATCGATGCCGCGATTAATGATCGTCTTTTTGTCGCTGAGTATTTGTTAAAACAGCCGAACTAAGGTTTGAAAGCGGTCGGACCAGTTTTAATCCTTCTCAATTGGCGTTAACCATTAGAAAAGGGAATCAGGATTTAGTGGATGCGGTAATGACACGCGTTCAGGTTTGGTTAGAAAGGAAATGGAGCTTATTCTAGTCCAAACCTGTTCAAGGTTATGGTACCTAAGTTTTTATAGTTCGTATTATTGTTTAACGTTTTACGCAGAGATAGCCGGGCTTTGTGTAATCGCCATTTTACTAACTCCACGGAGCAATCTAAAATCTCGGAAACTTCCTTTGTCGAACAACCATTTAGCTCTCTCAAGACAAAGACTTCTTTTTGCTGATCGGGTAAGTTTGCTATGGAAGTGAATATAATATTCCTCGTTGCATTTTTTTGGCAGGCTCGGTCCGGGTCCTGTAAGGTATCAACCTTCGAAAATTTAGGATCGGGTTGCTCTGCGGCCATCTCCTTGCGAACACAGCTCTTTCGTTGATGGTCAACCGTAACATTTACAGCTATCCTATATAACCAGGTAGAGAATTTTGACTTACCGTTAAACGAGTGTCTTGATTGAAATGCTTTTAGAAAAGTTTCCTGAGTTAGATCTTGGGAGAGGTAGTAATCACCCGTCATTCCATAGATTAAATTAACTATTTTTTCTTGATTTTGAGAAATTATTTCTTCAAAGGAAAGATCCCCTTCAAATGAATCAGCAGTATAAAGATTTTCCTTGATTTTCACAATTGTTCACTCCTTCGGATTAACCCTAATTTAAGGATGCCCAATAAATTGGATATTAAATTAAACCTTTGGATAGTTATTAATATATTGTAACAGACAAAACCCTCGGATGTGGTGGTCCGACGGGTTTTGCCTGTCACTATTAAATTGTAGCGAATTATCTGCGTTGATATCGGTCCCTAATGAGCCTATCGATAGAAATAGTTCCAGCCCCGTTAACGAATAAGAAGAGTGCGACTAAGAAAAGTACAAAAACATATTCGATTCCGCCTTTATCTAAGAAGAAACCGTTCGGCAGATGAACCGTAAAAGCTGCTCCTAGCGTAACGAGAGCAATTCCCAGAGCAGCAGGTCTCGTTAAAAAGCCTAAGATTAAAGCTAATCCGGCAAAAAACTCAAGTAAAATTACCAAACCGGCTATGGGAGGGGCCAGATGTACTGTCTGAGTCAAGTAGCCCATAGTTCCACTCCAACCATATCCCCCAAACCAACCCAATAATTTTTGTGCTCCATGAGCGAAAAACACGATTCCGAGAGCGAGGCGCAAAAGTAGATCAGTTTGGAATGAAGTGCCTGTAAAGACTTTTTCACATAGGCTTTTTTCATTAGTTAATGCACCAACTACCGGGAAGTTTTTAAAAATGTCTTCTGTATGAGGACCTTTAGCAAAGTCAATGGTTAAATCTCTACCAGCTTTTATTCCAGCATGTTCTCCATCTTTGAAGACACTAGATACATCGTAAACTTTTCCTTGATAACCCACATAGGCGGGCATCTTGATTCCGTTAAAATCACTTAATTGTGTATCTGTGAATTTTCTCATCATAATAACTCCTTATTTTTCGGGTAAAACTTAGCGTTCAACCGATGTAATTTTCTTGCCTAGGCGGTACCAACCTAAGCTTTATATAATTAAGACGGATTAATTTCTATTTGGATAGTTTGTTCACTCCTTCGGATTAACCCTAATTTAAGGATGCCCAATAAATTGGATATTAAATTAAACCTTTGGATAGTTATTAATATATTGTAACAGACAAAACCCTCGGATGTGGTGGTCCGACGGGTTTTGCCTGTCACTATTAAATTGTAGCGAATTATCTGCGTTGATATCGGTCCCTAATGAGCCTATCGATAGAAATAGTTCCAGCCCCGTTAACGAATAAGAAGAGTGCGACTAAGAAAAGTACAAAAACATATTCGATTCCGCCTTTATCTAAGAAGAAACCGTTCGGCAGATGAACCGTAAAAGCTGCTCCTAGCGTAACGAGAGCAATTCCCAGAGCAGCAGGTCTCGTTAATAAGCCTAAGATTAAAGCTAATCCGGCAAAAAACTCAACTAAAATTACCAAACCGGCTATGGGAGGGGCCAGATGTACAGTCTGAGTCAAGTAGCCCATAGTTCCACTCCAACCATATCCCCCAAACCAACCCAATAATTTTTGTGCTCCATGAGCGAAAAACACGATTCCGAGAGCGAGGCGCAAAAGTAGATCAGTTTGGAGTGAAGTGCCTGTAAAGACTTTTTCATATAGGCTTTTTTCATTAGTTAATGCACCAACTACAGGAAAGTTTTTAAAGATATCGTCAGTATGAGGACCTTTAGCAAAGTCAATGGTTAAATCTCTACCAGCTTTTATTCCAGCATGTTCTCCATCTTTGAAGACACTAGATACATCGTAAACGTTTCCTTGATAACCCACATAGGCGGGTTTCTTAATTCCGTTAAAATCACTTAATTCAGTAACTGTGAATTTTCTCATCATAATAACTCCTTATTTTTCGGGTAAACCTTAGCGTTCAACCGATGTATTTTTTTTGCCTAGGCGGTACCAACCTAAGCTTTATATAATTAAGACGGATTAATTTCTATTTGGATAGTAAAAAATAAAAATAAATAAAAAATAACGTTGTAAGAAACTCAATCAAAGAACCATTTTAGGTTTTCTTTATTATTCAGGGTCTTTCTTCATGAAAAATTCATAACAAATTCATAACTCATTCACAGCTTAATCGTATTGATTAGGTATACTTTGAGACACGAAGATAAGGATGCAAGTGAGAATAGTTAGCGGTACAAAATTGAACACGGATCTACTGATTTTAGCCATCGGGGTATTTCCTGATACTGAATTTTTAAAGGATAGCGAAATTAAGTTGGGAGCCAAAGGGCATATATTAGTCAATGAAAAAATGGAGACAAATGCTGCCGATGTATTTGCAGTAGGAGATGCAATTGAAGTCGTTGATTTTGTAAACAAGCAAAATTCGGCAGTTCCATTAGCGGGTCCTGCCAATAAACAGGGTAGAATTGCGGCTGATAATATAGCAGGCTTAAGTACGTCTTATAAGGGTACTCAAGGTACTTCAATTATTAAGGTTTTTGGATTAACTGCAGCAAGTACTGGCAATAATGAACGAACGTTAAACAGATTAAATATCCCCTATAAAGTTATTACCGTTCATCCAGTTTCACATGCCTCTTATTACCCAGGAGCTCTTCCAATGACCTTGAAACTTATTTTTAATGAGGAAGGTAAAATATTAGGAGCTCAAGGCGTTGGCTATGATGGTGTGGACAAGAGAATTGACGTCATAGCGACCGTCATTAGACTGTGTGGAACAGTCACTGATTTATCAGAGTTGGAGCTTTGCTACGCGCCACCTTTTTCTTCAGCAAAGGATCCTGTCAATATGGCAGGCTATGTTGCGGAAAATGTTTTAGCTGGAAGAGTGGATGTTATTACAACAGAACAACTATTGGCTTATGATAAAGAAAACACGTTATTATTAGATGTGCGTACTGAAACTGAATTCAATAATGGCCATCTTGAGGGAGCAGTAAATATACCGGTAGATAGCCTAAGAGAAAGAATAGGAGAGTTAGACAAGGGTAAAGAGATCCTTGAATATTGCCAAATAGGACTTAGAGGATATGTGGCTTCTAGGATTTTAACTCAAAATGGTTTTAAGGTTAAAAACATAGATGGAGGATATAAATGTGTTTCAATGTTTAACTTTAAGCCAAATAGAGTGGATAATTCGGATAACACAAAAAGACTGATGCTAGATCCAGATACACAAGTTGTGAAGGGCGAAGTAGAAAAAGGATTAACGATTATGACAAAAGCCTTGATGCTTGTGGATTATGTTGTCCGGGGCCGCTGATTCAAGTTAAAGCGTCAATAGATCAACTTAACGATGGTCAAATTCTTAAAGTTACTGCTTCTGATCCCGGGTTTTATGAAGATATTAAGGCATGGTGTGTTAAAACAAATAATGAGCTAGTTGATATTGGAAGGGATAAAGGTATGATCCAGGCCTTTATAAAAAAAGGCAATAAATTGAACAGCGGGAGGAAATGGAGAATAAGGGTTAAGATGACTAAAGGCTCAGACCGATTATTAAGGGTCCGAGCCTTTAGTCATCTCCCCAAGTTAAAGACCCGTCTCAGGAGATGTCCCACTCCATAAATATGAAACACCGATATACTTTTTAGCAGTTGCAATACTAACATTTGTTTTCTCTGGTGGTGTTGGGTATTATTCTTTTTACTGAACCATATCAACTCCCATTATTAGTGTCTGTTACAAAAAGCTGAACAGCACCAAACATAAGTTCTTTAAAAATAATTACACCCCTATCCATGGTGTGGTAAAATTAAGGTGACAAAACCAAAATTATCACACAGGAAGAGGTGTAAACCTTGCATATACAGATAGACATGTTCTCACCCCTATATTATAGCACACTTGGTTTTGATGCGGATCTCATTGATTATCTTTCTTTCATTAAAGATGA
>LADV01000039.1 GCA_000961805.1 Peptococcaceae bacterium BRH_c23
ATAATGAACCTGGAAGCAAGTCTGTTCACAAATTCGGCAACCCGTACAGATCTTGGCATCAAAGATCAGCATTTTCTCACTCCTTTAATTATTTATTCGCTGAACGGTCAGGACGCAGAGTCTTTTCACTAAACGTTCGGGCTAACAATTGAACTGGATGAATAACTTTTACGTCCGTTTTTCTTAAGCCATATTGCAGTTGGATTTTACACATCGGGCAACCCGTGGCGACTAAATCAGGGTTCGTAGAAGCAAGGGAACTCACCTTGGGCTCCAAAATCCTCTCTGAGATTTCCGGGTGGGTTAAGCAGAAGCTCCCTGCTCCGCCACAGCATCGGTCAGCATCCGGACTCTCGACAAACTCTACTCCAGGAAGAGCCTTTAAGATTTGCCTAGGTTCAGTGCGCACACCTAAGACATGGTTTAAATGGCAGGGATCATGATAGGTTACCCTCAGGTTTTGGTGGAGTGAACCCACCTTAAACCCTTTTTTCACTAAATACTCACTGATGTCCTGCACTTTTTCGGCTATACCTTTAGCTTCTTCCTCCATCGGATGTCCTTTAAGCCAATGGGGATACTCTTTCAAGGCCGAACCACAGGTCGCACAATCCGTTAAAATAGCTTCCACATTCAAGTTACTCAAAGCCCTAATATTGTGGATTGCCATTTTTACCGTCGTCTCTTTGTCACCCAAACTAGCTTGCGGTTTCCCACAGCAGACAGTCTCTGTGGAAATCGCTGTCCCATGTCCAGCCCTTTCTAACACCTGCAACGCATCCCAGCCTAGGTCCGGAAACATGAAATTTGTCGTACAACTCAAAAAGTAAGCCACTTTGGTTCCATCAGGAAAATCCTGCTTCCCCAGTTCCTCTGAGAGTGGCTTAGGAAGCCGTTCCGGTATTGCGGCTAAACGGCCACTCAAGGTTTCGGGCATCTTACTGGCTACCCCTGGAACGATCTTCACCGTTTGTCCTAATTTAAACATTTTCATTGCGAGAGCAAAGCGTTTACTATGTGGCAAGACTCCACGCAAAATAGTCCGTTGAATAAATGGCAAGCCATCTTTTTCCACGTATTCAGCCTTTAATGCAGAGATTAGTTCAGGCGTGATCACTCCGGCAGGGCAATTAATTTTACAAGCTTCACATCCTAAACAAGCAAACATATCCTCCTTGAGGCGGGGAGTCATGCTAAGTTGTCCTTCTAGAAGTAACCTGATTAAACGATTTCTCCCCCGAGCTACACTTGCTTCATTACGCATGGCACGGTAAGAAGGACATACTGCTTGACAAAGCCCACAGCGAATGCATTTTTTGCTTTCGGCATACAGCCTTGCCTTATCTAACATTGTTATGCCCCTCTTCTCTGTCTACCTCGAAAATCTTACCAGGATTCAGGAGCCCATAAGGATCTAACGTCCGTTTAAGCTCTTTCATGACAGCGATCGTATCAGCATCAAACTGCCAGCTTAAATACTTTTTCTTGGCTCGACCAATCCCATGTTCACCACTTAAAGTTCCACCACACTCCAAGGCTGCGGCAAACAAGGCATCAATGGCCTGTTCTGCCCGTTCCAGCGCTCCCGGTTGATCATCATTAATACAAATATTAGGGTGTAAATTGCCATCGCCCATGTGTCCTAAAATCAGCATCCCCACATTAAACTTCTTCCCGATTTCTTTCATGCGTTTAATCATCTCGGGAACCTTATTGCGAGGAACTGTAGCATCTTCCGGGTAAACATTTGTGAAACTTTGGGCCATTACCCCAAAAGCATTTCTACGGCCCCGCCATAAGTTGTCAGCTTCTTCTTGATTAGCTGCTAATTTTACAGATCTGGCACCTTGGTTAAGGCAGATCCGTTCTATTTTCTCAATTTGCGCTTGAACCTCGTTTTGCCCTCCATCGACTTCGAAGAGCATGGCTGCTCCAACATCGCGGGGAAATCCCACGGGATCCCGTTGCTCAATCAAATCAATAATTTCATGGTCCATGAGTTCAAGCGTTGTGGGTACCACTTTACCCTTTATAATAGCTGATACTGTCTCTGCAGCCTGACCAAGTTCATCAAACAGAACTAGCATGGTTCGTTTATACTCTGGAAGCGGAATGAGCCGAACAGTAATCTCAGTTATCACCCCGAGCGTCCCCTCTGAACCCGCGAAAAAACGGGTCAAATCATAGCCGCTGACATTTTTGATTGTCCGGCCGCCGGCTTTTATGATGCGACCATCCATTAGGACCACTGTAAGCCCCAGGAGATAGTCCCTGGTCACACCGTACTTAAACCCTCGAGGACCGCCGGCATTTTCGGCAACATTTCCTCCGATCGTCGACATGTTTAAGGATGCGGGATCTGGCGGATAAAAAAGCCCTCTAGCTTCTACTGCTCGATGCAGGTCCCGGGTAATCAAACCGGGTTCGACAACGGCAACTAAATTTTCCTCATCGACTTCTACTATCTGATTAAAAAGCTGAGTGGAAAGTACAATCGTACCTTCTTGAGGTACCGTTCCTCCCACGAGGTTCGTCCCTCCCCCACGTGTTGTTACAGGTATCCGCCAGTGGGTGGCGATTTTCAACAGGCTGGAAACCTCTATTGTTGTTTTTGGAAAAACGACGACTCCAGGCATTTCAATCATATTCGTTGAATCATAGGAATAACAAATGAGATCCTCAAGTTCCTTTTTAACTCGGTCCTTACCCAAAACTTGGACCATTTCTTGAATCAGTTGCTCAGGTAACACACTTTTCACCTCTCAAGCTTCCTGCTTTACTTACTGCGAAGATTTAACAAGTGGGTCCGATTCGGTTAATTCCGAACTCATGATGCCCTAAAATCTCCGACTGGGTCAGTTTCCCAGATATCACGTCGCAAACTTCCACAAATAGACGTTCCCCAACCTCTTCGATAGTTTCATCCCCTGTGACGATCGTTCCGGCATTGAGATCCATATTGTCTCTCATGTTTTTATACGTAAAGGTGTTGGTCGCAACCTTAATTACCGGTGCAATAGGAGACCCGGTCGGAGTACCTCGGCCCGTCGTAAAAACAACAATCTGTGACCCTCCGGCAACCATTCCAGTCAATTGCTCAATATCATGCCCCGGAGTATCCATCCAGACTAAGCCTTTCTTCGTGGGTTGATGGGCATAATCAATGATTTCCTGTAATGCCCGATGCCCACCTTTATGAACACAACCTAAAGACTTTTCTTCAATGGTTGTGATCCCTCCCTGCATATTTCCTGGAGAAGGCTGTGCACCCCTGAGATCAACCCCCATGTCCAATATGCTTTGTTCCATCCGGTTAATGACTTGGAACACTCTCTGACGAACCGTATCATCCACACTTCGTTCTGCTAATAAATGCTCAGCACCAATTAGTTCAGTGGTTTCAGCCAGAATGACGGTTCCTCCTTGATCCACAATTTTATCACTGCAATACCCTAAGGCTGGATTACCGGAAATGCCTGAGCAGGCGTCAGATCCGCCACACTCGGTCGAGAAAATGATGTCTTCGAAATTTATTTCCTCCCGGGAGACTTGACTCGCTCTCCCTACCAATTCCCGAGCGATCTGAGCACCCTTGGCAATCGCTTTCAGAGTTCCACCTTCCTGCTGAATAATCACGACCTCTATATTCTCATGACCTGCTTGGCGAGCCGCTTCTGCTACTCTTTCTGCCTCCATCTGTTCGCAGCCCAGCCCAACCACGACCGTACCATAAACATTGGGATGAGCCGCAAATCCAACTAAAGTTCTAAACGTCTGTTCAAAGTCTGACCCAACTTGGGCACATCCGTGCTGATGGGTAACACTGACAGTCCCTGCTACCTGTCTGAAAATGTGATCAGCTACATGATTAGCGCAGACAATGCTGGAAAGAATCAAGACATGATTACGAACTCCAACCTTACCATTTGATCGGCGATATCCCATAAGTTTCACTGTTTATCCCCCCTTCCTCGTAGGCTCTCAACATTATGTACATGGGCATGTGCTCCCGCTTGAATATCCTGCGTCGCAGCACCAATGACCTGCCCATATTTGATTACGCTTGTGCCTCTCAGTATGGTCTCTGTAGCGAATTTGTGACCAAAAGGAATTTCTTCCTTTAAAATGGTGGCCTTTAGTTCCGCTCCGTCCCTAACCCCAACTGCACAATTGGCCACAAGGTCTTCGAGTGCCGTTGCAACATTGTCCTCCCTGGACATTACAATGGCTCGATGTTTCATATTAACCCTCCTTTTATTCATATATATAAACAAAGTTCATAGTTATAAACGGATGATTACTTCTACACTAACATATAATCATCTACCTAATTTTGTGGGTCCATGTGGGAATCTTAAATACCCATTCTTGGGCGATATCCGAATTCAGCCGATAATTGAAGGGTGTGTTCTAGCAAGTATGCTTCAATTTCCTTCTTTCTCAGTTCCATCCGTTCTGTCGGAGCCGCCACACTGATTGCCGCTACAACCCGCCCATGATAATCAAAGATCGGGCAAGCAATGCAAGTTAGTCCCTCTTCAATTTCTTGATTATCATAGGCCACTCCTCGCTGACGCACACTTTCTAATTCCTTAAGCAATATTTTATGGTCCGTAATGGTTTGAGAAGTGAACGTGGGCAACCCTCTCCGAATCACTATCCTCTCGATCTCCGGCACAGGCATAAACGCCAAAAAACTTTTTCCTAAAGCGGTACAATGCATCGGTTTATGATCCCCTAAAGTAACGTTTGTTCGTATTGAACGAGAACAGTCTAACTTGTTAATGTAGACAATTTCATCGTCAACGCAAACCGCCATAAAAACAGTCTCTTCAATTAAATCGACCAGTTTAACCATGTACTTTTTAGCATTCTGGTACACATTGACTCGCTCAAGCGACGATAAGCCCAATTCGATCAGCTTAAAACCCAGACAATATTTCTTATTTTCCGATTGACTAAGATAATTGCGTTCTATCATTGTGCTGAGTAATTCGTGCATACTACTTTTAGGTATATCAAGTTCGTTACAAAGTTCGTGAAATGTCAATCCATCCGGATAATTTCTTAGGACATCCATTACTTCCATTACTCGTGCGGCGGATTTTACGGTCATTTAGTTTTCCTCCTTGTGCTCCTTAACACAACCATTATACAGGAATTTGCTCTAGACTATAAACGTCCTACTATTTAATAACTAAAATTTATCTTATCTGGTTTACTCAAGACTGGCTCCAAACATCGCTGATAGAGCTTGTTCTGTATAACGCTTAAAAATACCACTTCTGGGAGCGCTTTTAGGAGGTTGCCAACGTCCCCTCCGCTCTTGTAGTAACTCATCTACTTCATCTGCCCTCATAAGTTGACCCTTGATACCGATCACTCGGAGAACTCGCTCCGGAATATTCACTTCAATGATATCGTTCTCTTCGATTAAAACGATGGGACCACCGACTGCGGCCTCAGGTGAAACGTGCCCTATACAGGGCCCACGAGTGGCACCCGAATAACGTCCATCTGTAATGAGCACGACCGAATTACTTAATTTCGGATCACACATTAAAGCCTCTGCTGTCATCGCCATCTCAGGCATCCCTGAACCCCGAGGTCCCTCAAAGCGAATAATAAGCACCATTCCTGGCTCTATTTGGTTATCAATAATCGCCTGATGACATTCTTCCTCGGAGTCAAATACTTTGGCCGGGCCGGTATGATGCATCATTTCTTCTACGACAGCTGCATATTTAATCACCGCCCCTTCCGGAGCTAGATTACCTTTTAGAATAGCAATCGAGCCAATCTCCGTAGTCTCCTCGACAGGCTTAATAACTTGTTCCCGTTTAAGTCCGTAATTTGTCAGATATCCTTCCAAGCGTTCGAAGTAGCCTTCCTCGTTAAGCTGGTGAAGGTTTTCACGTAAGCTCTTGCCGGTTACTGTGATGACATCTAGATCAAGATAGTCGCGTAATAACCATTGGACTCTGGGAATTCCGCCAGCAAACCAGAAGGCTTCAGTCGGATATTGGCCACTAGGATAAATGTTAGCAATATGCGGAATCTTGTGGTTAATTTCATCAAACATTTCTGGTTTTAACGATAAACCCAACTCACGAGCTATGGCGGGCAAGTGCAGAAGCGCATTCGTGGAACCCCCAATGGCTGCATGAATTTTTATAGCGTTCGTAAAGGCTTCCTTGGTCAGTATTTTACGCGCCGTAAGATTAAGCGCTATCAGCTTCGACACTTGACGTCCAGCCGCCCTGGCCATTGCCGTAATATCTCGCATCGTAGCCGGAACCAAAGCACTCCCCGGCAAGGCCAAGCCAAGTGCCTCTGCCATGGATTGCATTGTACTGGCCGTGCCCAAAAATTGACACGCCCCAACCGAAGGGCATCCTGTTAACTTAAAGGCTCTTACCTCGTTTTCCGAAATTCCTTCTCTTTTTTGTCTCAATGAAATCTCCCCCGCCTTTATAGACGTAGACATATAGGGAGCCGGGCGCATGCTTCCGCCAGGAACAAAGATGGTCGGCAAGTCTAAGCGGGCAGCAGCCTTCAAATGAGCTGGAATCGATTTATCACAAGAGGAGATTAACACTAACCCATCCCAAGGAACAAACGAAGCATGGATTTCGATCATATCACAAATAATTTCCCTAGATGCTAACACAAAATTCATACCATTATGCCCTTGAGCACAACCATCACAGACATCGGTTACATGATATTTTGCAGGACGTCCACCCTTTTCGTAAATACCAATACCCACTTGTTCTGTCAAGCTATCTAAATGAGAGCTGCCCGGATGGCTATCCCCAAAAACATCCTCGATCAGAATCTGAGGCTTTTTGAGATCCTCTTCGTCCCAATCCATACCCAGTTGTAAAGCATCAAATTGTGACCAAAGCTCTCTGGCTGCTGTAGATTTAGGACGATAAAGTTCCTTATCCATTGATGTCATCTCCCCTAAACAATCTTTGTTTTTCAGATCCTAAGTTTCAAGCCTATTCCATGATTCCTTACATCTATTGCACCAGAATACAATCCTGGTTAATTATCAGATTTGTAAGATTCCTTAACTTAGTTTAAAGAGGGTACAAAACGCAACTACCATTGAAGTGGTGCGGTGCCTTTTTGTACCCCTGACACATTCACAACCCTCTAGAAACCTTGAAACTATTATTTAGAGAGTTTTACGACTTCATCCGTAACTTCTTTGACTAGGTCCTTACCAATCTTCTCGGCGAATTGATCATAAACAGGTTTAGTTGCATCTTGGAATGCTTTCAATTGGTCTGGAGTTAATTCTGTTACGGTCATTCCTGCATCACGTAACTTTCCAACTTGATCTTTAACCATGTCACGACTGATTTTTCTTTGAAAGTCTTTAGCTTCAAGTGCTGCTTGTTGGAAAATCTCTTGATCTTCCTTAGGCATAGAGTCCCAAATTTTTTGGCTGAATAACACAATAAAAGGACTATAGATATGATTGGATACGGTAACATATTTTTGTACTTCATTAAATTTTTGTAAATAAATCGTTGGAATGGGGTTTTCTTGTCCATCGATTGTTTTCTGTTGCATCGCAGTAAAAACTTCGCTGAAAGGCATAGGGGTCGGGTTGGAACCCATGGCTTTCCAAGCTGCTAAGTGCATCGGATTTTCCATCGTACGGATCTTTAACCCTTTCAAATCAGCAGGAGCTTTAATTTCACGCACGCTGTTTGTCACGTCCCTGAATCCATTTTCCATGTAGGCGAGCCCTTTTAAGCCTTTTGCGCTCAAGCCATCTAAGAGCTTCTGACCGATTGGTCCGTCCAATACCTTATCGGCAACTTCTGGACTAGGAAATAGAAACGGCAAGTCAAAAACCATTAACTTACTCTCAATCCCGGTCAAGGGAGAGGTTGAAGGGGGAGTCATTTCTAAAGTACCCATACGAACTGATTCTGTTGCCTTAATGTCATCCCCTAGCTGGGCATTGGCATAAAGCTGAATCTCATATTTGTTCTTAGTTCTTTCTTGAACGAGGTCTCCGAACTTTCTCATCCCTTGATAGAGTGGGCTCGCTTCGTTAAGCCCGATACTTACCTTAATTACCTTGGCATCTGCATTTGCCGGGGCTGCTGCTGGTGCTGGGGCAGTCGTTGGAGCCGGCTTTGCTGACGACAGACCACACCCTGTAGCCAATGTCGCTACCATAAAACCTGTGAGCAGCGTCGCCAATACTTTTCTTCTCTTGATCATTAATTCTTTCCTCCCTATTTTTTTTAGATGCTTAAAAGTTTTCTTTCAAGCTTTTTTATTTCTCTTTGAAAGAATTTTGTCTTTTCTTTCAAGAAGGAATACAAGTTAACACTCTATTACCTGGCAACCAGATTAGGAATAAACGTGATGAGTTCAGGAATATACGTGATCAAGCCTAAAACAACAATCATAACCGCAACAAATGGTAAGACTGGCCGAACCAGATCTCCCATAGATAATTTAGAGATTCCACAGACAACGTAAAGTACCGTCCCAACCGGTGGTGTAATTAAGCCAATACAAAGGTTAACGACCATAACCACTCCAAAATATACAGGGTCCAGACCAAATCCTGTAGCGATGGGTAACAACATGGGCCCTAAAATCAGTAACGCTGGTGTTAAGTCCATGACCATGCCCACAAGGAGCAAAAGTATGTTAATAAAAAACATAACCAAATATACATTGTCATTGGACAATGCTATTAAAGTCCCCGTTAATAATGAAGGAATTTGCGCCGTAGTGATCAGATATGCTGCAGACATCGCGGCACCGCATAGAAGCAGAACAATGGCAGT
This sequence comes from Peptococcaceae bacterium BRH_c23, assembly GCA_000961805.1. The sequence continues at coordinate 8,826 of LADV01000039.1, forward strand.
GCTTTTTGCGGAAGCTGTCAAAATCCTAGGCATACGAGTTAGTTTCAATTCTTTGTAAGCGAACTTTCCAACGAAAAGAGAGTAAACCACGGCAATAACCCCAGCCTCCGTCGGAGTATAAATACCGGTAATAATCCCTCCCAAGATGATGATTGGTAAAATCAAGGCCCAAAAGGCACTCTTGCCTGCACGACCTACATCTCCTAGAGTAGATTTATTGTTCGATTTGTAGCCTTGTTTTTTGGAATGAAAATACCAAACTACCATAAGCCCAATCCCGATGAGAATCCCAGGAACAATTCCACCCAGGAACATTTTAACGACTGAGACTCCGCCGATCACACCGAACAGGATCATGGGGATACTCGGTGGAATAACGGGCCCGATGGTTCCTGCGGCAGCGATCAAAGAGGCACTGGATGCCTTTTTGTACCCTTCCTTATCCATCATAGGTAAAAGAATTGAACCAATCGCCGAAGTATCTGCAACGGCTGAACCAGATACCCCTGCAAAAAGCATACTGGCTACAACTCCAACATAACCTAAGCCGCCGGTCACGTGTCCGACAAGAGCTCTGGCAAATTCCACTATTCGCCGCGAAATCCCACCTTCATTCATGATTTCGCCAGCGAGTATAAAGAACGGGATGGCCATTAAGGGAAAGCTATCTACACCACGAATAACGCTTTGAGCAATAATAGGGGTCGATACGTCCCCCGTTAAAAGGAGCATCAGGACCACTGTCGTTAGAATCAAAGCAAATGCAATCGGAATATTGAGTAATATGAAACCAAATAAGCCGAGAAGAAATGCAGCTAACATCACTTTCCTCCTTCTAAATCGTTTTTGTTGGTAGCGAGACCTCATCGACAGGCGTCTCGTAGTGCACGGAGGAACTAAAAAGTGCTTTAACATGTCGGAATATTTTTAGGACTGCTTGGATAATAAGAATTGAGCCAGTAAAGGGAACAACGATGTAGACATAACCATAAGGAATAGAAGCCGCCGGGGATAGCCACGTCATATTCTCCACAGTTATTTTATATCCACCTATAGTAATCAAACTTAGTGCATAGATCACCAGGAGATCTGCTATCACCGCTATTAATTGTGAGCCTTTTTTGGGCAAGACTTTAGTGAGTATATCAAGGGCTAAATGTTCATCGTTAATGTACGCTAGGATTGCCCCAAAGAATACTAGCCAGATAAATAGAAACCGCGATACTTCTTCAGACCAAGCTAAAGAACTACCTAAGAAATAACGACCAATAACATTAGAAAACACAATAATAACCATAAGCGCCAAAAGAATAGCCAGTATACCATTTAACAGTTTTGTCAAAAACCCCATCGTTTGTCCTAGAATACCTTCGTTCTTTTCCATACCAAGCTCCCCTCTAAGTAAGATGCTTAACTTTTCATGACCCAATCAATTATTTCTGCTAACACCCCTCCTTTTCTAAAGTAATTAATTTACGGAGACTTGTTCCATAAAGAAAGAGCAACATTAATTAATTATAAATTCACATATATGAACTATGTTCATGCTCTTGAATTAATGTATTCTACATAAATCTCAATTATCCTTCTGATAAGATTAAATATTCAAAGTTTTATTTATTATTAGGTATCTCATAACGGCAAATATTCTGATCATAGACCACGTGACTAGTTTGGATCAGCAAATAGCCGAGGTACCAACCATAGATTGGCCTCGACTTTGTTTTATACAAAGTACTATTACAGGAGCTTTTAAAGCTTAAAATCATAATCTTAGTTCAAGTCAGTATAAAGACTATAAAAATCCTAAAAATAAGAAAGGGAGGAGTTAAAATGGAAGAACCTCTACTCACAATAATTGTCTTAGCAATTACTTTTCAATGGGGTGATTGGAGGCACTGGAAACAATATTATCCTACGATCCTATTCTGGGGATTAGGTAATTTTATTTACCTTCATCTTACTAAGGATAAACCCCTTTGGAAATTTAATACTATTATACCTACATCATTAGCTGATGTTTTAATGACTTTAGTAATTTTCCCATGTGTCGCCTTCTTGTTCTTTCCTTATTTCCCCAAGCGATGTAACATAAAGAAATTACTTTACATTTGTATATGGGTATTTATATTTTCATGGATAGAATGGTGGGCATTAGAAATCGGTCATTTTGCCTACTTTAACGGTTGGAAGTTAACCTATTCTGTTATTTTTAACTTAGGCATGTTTACTTTGCTCCAAATACACTACAAGGATCCGCGCTGGGCTTGGTTAATTTCACTCGTCTCTGGTAGTTTTATAATGATTTACTTCAAGATCCCCTTATAGCCTTCTCAAAAGGTTTTTTTACACCAAAGAGATAAGGTGGCAAGGGACGTAACAAAACATTTACATAAGTTTCGTTACGTCCCCTTTTCTTTGGTTTATCAAGATCAGCCGTTTAAGAGTCGAGTTTATCTTTATCCCAAAATCCCATGTATCTCTTCTTCGGTTATCTTAACTAAAGTCTCAACCTGTGCCTCCGTAAACTGTTCCCCAGACTCCAAGGTCACTAAACAATCCTCAAATAGGGTGACCAACAAGCCATTTATTTGTGCGTACCTTTCCTTGGCATTCGAGGGTTCCAGAACCTTCCCACCCCAAATCCCAGCCATACGGTCGAAGAGAAAATTAGTAATTCTCCTCATGATCTGGGCTAAGATCACGACCTTTCGATCAGTAAGAGTCACAATACTTTCATACGTTGATTCTTGGACCTCCAGGCGCCCAGCTTCCTGCAGATCTAGGTGAGCCTTCGTTCCTTTTAAAACAATCAGGTGATGATAGAGCATGTTCGCCGTAATCGCCAGATTGTTTATTAGATCATTGCGCTTTAGAAATTCAAAGTTGACCCGGATATCTGCCAAGGATGAATCGGGCTCAAACATGATAAACCCAATATTGGGTTCGATCCCGTATTGGCGGAGGATTCTGATCGCCCTCTCGTTCTGAGCAACCGTTGTCATCTTATTTATCCGTTTTAGGGAACTGTCACTACCGCTCTCTAGTCCTATGAGAATATGGCGAAGGCCTGCTTCTACCAAGGCACTTACGGTTTCCTCATGGATGTCGTTAACCCGGGCCTCGATGCCAAACCGAATATTTCTGGATTTAAGGAGCGTTGCCAAGCGCAAGGCTCGTTGTTGCCCTCTTTCACCCGGACCGAAGAAATTGGGATCGGTAAAATAGAAATCCTCAATTTTATGTTGTGCAATTAAGTCATCGATTTCCGCGATGATATTTTCCGGAGTTCGACCACGCCACTGAGAGCCCTGTCCATAAAAAGGGTTGATGTAGCAGAAAGTACACCCCCCATAGCAGCCCCTACTCCCCTGAAGGTTTACTTCAGGCAGACGGAACAGGGCTTCGGTTCGCACGGGAAAAGGGAGAGCGTTCAGATCACCCACCAGTTCACGCCGCTGGAAAACAATTATACCAGAGTCGTCCCTCTGAGCAAGACCGGGTAAATTTTTAAGACCTTGGTTAGTTAAGGTTTTTGTAAAATCTTTTGTTAAAGCTTCCACTACCATGGTAAAGGTCAGTTCCGGTTCGCCCAGGATCACTGAATCAATATCTGGGCACTTCAATAAAATGTCTTCAAAGTCAGTGGTCGGATAATACCCGTAAGCCGTGATATACGAGGAGAGTTGCTCCGCTTTAACCTTGTGGAGAAAAGCGTACAAGGCTGTGTCCGTCTGCCAATGGTAGACCATATGAACCCCTATCAAGTCCGGTTGCATAGCTTTTACCCTACGCTCTATTTCTTGGTAGTCGAGCCCATCCAGGAATCCTTCAATGATTTCGACCTCATGCCCTTCGCTTATGAGCATACCGGCTACATAACCAGAATGAAGACATGAAGAAAGGGGAGTATTGGCGATGTCATTACATCGTTCCGGGCAGACGGTTCGTGGGTGCTCTAATAATAGTATCTTCACTTTATTTCCCTCCTCACTTCCTGCCACATAAATATGTTTCTACACTGCTGAAGTGTTTCCAGCTTGTATCTGAAGGTATTAAACGGCTTCGGGTTGTAATAGGTGGGATAGAGCAGATCCGTTTCCGCATCGATAACCCCTTGCGACCTAGCCATTCTTTCGATTGCTGTGCCTGGTAGAATGCGAATATTATTCAGTATGATGGTTCCTAGATTCCTTTTCTTACTATGTAATTCATAAAGCTGTTCGACAAACTGGATGCTTTTTTCACAGGTTTTTTCCGTTTCTCCAGGCACATTGACCATAAAATGATAGACACTGACCACGTCCGTCTGAGCGACGAAACTTGCTGCTTTTAAAATCTGTGCCTCACTAAGATTTTTGCCTAGGACATCCAATGATTCCTGGCACAGACCGTCGGGGGAGAAGGAAAAACACTCACACCCAGCCCGTTCAAACAAAGCGACATTCTTTTCATTAAGCTGGTCTTCCCGCATAAAACCATCCCACCGAATCTTGAGCTTTCTGTGCAGTATCTCCTCACAGATTCCCTCAAGGTGACCGCGGGGGACGTTGAGTACAGGATCGGTAAAGTGAAAACTCTGAATACCATAGTCTTTATGCAAGAGTTCCATTTCATCCACGACCGCAGCAGTCGGGCGGCACCGCAATCTCCTCCCTTGAAGCTGCGGATAAACACAATAAGCGCAGTTAAGAGCACAACCCCGTTTTGCCTCAATTCCAATCGTAGGAACGTAGTTGTTAATCCCTTTATAAAGCTCAGGATCCAGCAAAAGTCGATTCGCAGGAACATAATTAGCCATGTCAAAATTAGTGGCAGGCGGTGAAACGCGCACCCTCGAACCCTCCCGCCGACAAAGCCCAGCCAGAGGCGGAGGATTTTCTATAGAGCGAAGAAGAGCTGGAAAGGTGACTTCTGCTTCTCCTACAATTCCGTAATCTAATTCAGGCACCTCTAACATCAGCCGTTCCGGGAAAAGGGAAAAGCCGGTGCCGCCCACAATCAACCAGGCTTGGGGCAGAACAGCAGCAATCAACCGAACCGTGACAATAAAGGGAGAAATCAGCGAACTAGTTTTATTGCCCAGTGGATCAATATTCCGCAGGGATAAACCAATCCCCTCAGGTTGGAATGTCTTGAGCTTCTCTTTCAGTGCTCCATAAGGATCCCTTTCCAGATTCATATCCAAGATACTCACCTCATGACCATACCCTTGAAGGCGACCGGCCAAAAGGACAATCCCGATAGGATAGACTCTCTCCTGAGAGAGGTCTTCTACTGAAGGGGTTTGAATCATCAAAACACGCACGTAAATTCACTCCAATAACAACAGGGCAAAATATCTGACGTAGTCGCCCTTGTCGCGTAAAATCTGAAGATTAAGACCCGCCCGTCGGACGGTCTCGTAGACATCAATGCCCGCCCCTTCCATAGAGGGCCTAGCATCCCGTGTATTGCGACACTTCCCGTCGGTAGCGCCCACAGCGCAGGTTGTGCAAAGAAGGCATGGGCCGGCCCAATAAGCGAACGCTTTATGAAATCCTGCTAAAAAGGCTTCTCTTTCAGCGTCCAAAACTCGGCTCTGAAACACTTTTCCTGGAGGTTCCCCCTCCAGAAGCAGAGCGTGTGAAAAGTCTTGCAGTACCTCCCTCGTTTTTTGAGGTGAGGGACTATTGGGTGGGCAGTGGGCATGTCCATACCGATCACAGCCAAATTGGCAGCGGAGATCCGTCCAGTCAGCAACATGGATGCTTTCTTTATTGATAGGAAGAACTTCTCTAAAACCCATCGCTTTAATCCTGGCAATCAGACGGGTTCTCTCATCCAGACAGAGACTTTCCAGTTTCTTTTTATCCTTGGCCGCGAAGATCAGCGCAGTGTCCGTCGCTAAGGGGATGAGCTCAGTTGTATAGAGTTTTGACATGGCTAATTGTTCTTTTACCCATGTTCCAGAAAAGATCCTGCCATTGTAGGTATTGATAAACATATTTAGATCGAGCAGTGCAGCCTTAGCAGAGAAGTGCTCAGGGAAGAAATCATGGATGACTAGGAGCCCTTCCGACTTGAGACAATTTGCTGCACGGTCCAAGATTAGAGGAATCTCTTGTTCTGAATAGGCGTGAATAATATTTGAGAGAATGACCAAGTCAAACCCTTCCTTAGCAACGGACCAGGGTTCCAAAATATTGCTCGGTATGTAGGAAACCCGTTTCCCCAACCCCTTCTTGTCCATCAACTCCTGTGTATAGCTGAGGACTTCCTGAAGATCCACTAAAGTTGCCGATAAAGAAGGAGAAATCTCCAGAAAACCGCAGGCAATCGCCCCAGAGCCGGTCCCTATATCAAGTATCTCCCCCTTCAGATCAAGCCCCTCGAAGAAAGGCAGAATCTCTGCCACCTTAGATTCAGCAATATTATCCATAGCATTGATATACTTACGGATCCGCTTGGCAAACTGCTCTTGACCCTCTTCTTCGACTGGAAAATTCACTCTGCCGCCAGCCTTAAGGCATTCGGTAAGGTCCTGCCATCCTAGCCTAAGGCCTTTACGCCAGAGGATCGAATCTCCTTGATACCCACTCTTACCAAGGACAAGATGGTCGCCGGCAAGCTTGGTGTTATAATAACGTTTACCATCATAAACCACTAACCCTATTGTGCAAAGAGCCTGAAGAAAACGCCCCAGACCAGACGGAGGCATATCTAGTGCTCCTGCAATTTCGTCAGTCGTCATGCCTCTAGGCTCCAGAAAAGTAAAGACTTCCAGTTCAACGGCCGTAAACAGTGCCTCAGAAAACCAGTACCCGGTTGCCAGGTCTTCCAAATACTGAGGTCCTACACCCTGGGGATTATGCCGAAAAAAGGGTGTCGATCCCATCTTTATTACCTCCCCTCAGGATCTCCAATGCGTCCACTCAATGTCACTTTTTTACCTCTCATTAAATTCGAACCGGAATGGGATACGCTCCATCAAAACAGGCTAAGCAAACACAGTCCGTCCCAAGTGCTCGAAGCAAGCCTTCCTCAGAGATATAGTGTAGCGAATCTGCTCCTACAAACTCCCGAATTCCCTCTATATCCAATTGATTGGCAATGAGTTTTTCTCGTTTTACCGTGTCAATCCCATAGAAGCACGGATAGGCTACCGGAGGAGAACTGATTAGAAAATGTACTTCTTTGGCCCCTGCTTTTCTGACCATTTCCACCAGTTTCGAACTGGTGGTTCCTTGGATAATCGAATCATCAATCATAACAACGCGCTTATTTTTCAGGACACTTGCATTAGCATTAAGCTTCAGACGAACGTCCACTTCTCGCATTTGTTGAGTAGGTTGAATATAGCTTCGATGGACATAACGGTTTTTAATAACCCCTTCTCCAAAGGGAAGCCCCAGTGCTGTGGCATACCCCAAGGCAGAAGCAGTCCCGGAGTCTGGGACCGCAATCACAAGATCCGCCTCAACTGGATATTCACGGGCCAGTTCAATGCCCATCTGACGTCTACTTTCCGAGACACTCAGCTGATCAATTGTACTGTCCGGTCGGGAAAAATGGATATATTCAAAGGCACACGACGTGCGTTCTAGTTTAGAAAATCTCTGGTATGAGTGGAGTCCATCTTCATCGATCACCACAATTTCACCGGGCTCCACATCCCTCACAAACTCTGCACCAATGGTATCGAGAGCGCAACTTTCTGAGGCCAAGCAATACCCATCGCCGATACGCCCAATACATAAGGGACGAACGCCATGGGGATCCCTGAGTCCAATAAGTTTATCCTCTGCCAAGATAACCAAGGCATACGCTCCACGTAGATCCATCATGGTCTTAAGCAGCGCATCTTCCAAGGACTCCCGGCGATAGCGAGTAATGAGGTTAATCATCACTTCGCTATCAATCGTTGTTTGGAAAACTGCCCCGTTTTTCCCCAGTTCTTCACGTAGTTCTAAGGCATTGGTTAAACTTCCATTATGAGCCAAGGCCATCATGCCTTTTTGGTAGTGTACCACCAAAGGCTGAGCATTCGCAAGCAGCTTTGAACCCTTTGGGGAGTATCGGACATGTCCAATCGCCATTTTCCCCTTCAAGCAATCCACAACATGGTCTGAAAACACTTCCGATACCAAGCCCATTCCTTTATGCACATCAATGCTTCGTCCATCTGAAACCGCGATTCCAGCACTCTCCTGTCCTCGGTGTTGAAGAGCATAGAGCCCGTAGTAAGTTACACGAGCAACCTCCAGAGTGGGGGCATAGATCCCAAAGACTCCGCATTCCTCTTTCGGTTTATCCTCTCTAAATTCGAACACGTTTGCCCCCCTCCCCTTAGTTCAGTGCTTAGTCTTCAAATTTCTTCGCTTAACCGCTTCTGCAACGCTTCGTCCTTCGCCTCGATATCCTGCAACATTTGGGCTCGATAGACTTTAACCTTCATACTCAATGGTTTATCCTGACTTGCCAGAATCTGTACCGCAAGTAACGCTGCATTCCGAGCAGCACCGATGCCTACGGTTGCCACTGGGATTCCCGGGGGCATTTGTACAATGGAGTAAAGGGCGTCGATTCCTTCCATGGCACCACTGCTCATCGGAACACCGATGACCGGCAAAGTTGTTGCCCCCGCCACAACCCCAGGCAAGTGGGCTGCTAACCCTGCCGCGGCGATAATAAGTTTTCCCCCTTGAGCTTCAAACCCTTTCACCCAATCGACCGTTCGTTTCAACGTCCTTTGGGGGGAAGAAATGATAACTTCAAAAGGAACCTCAAATTGCTGAAGAACTTCCAGGGCTTCTTCTATAACTTGATAATCTGAGTCACTTCCCATAATGACCCCAATCTGGCTCATTTGCCTCACCCTCCTTGTCAATAGTGCCCTCTTCCCGTTAGTTAGCAAGTTCCTCCCGTTTTCCCAAGGTGTTCCCCAACTAATTTCATGGCACAGAACCCACCACACATAGAACAGGCTTCCGCCCCCTCCTCGTTACGCTCTCCTCGGACTCGGCGAGCTGTAGGAGGATCAATGGACAATTCAATTTGTTTTTCCCAATCTAAGGCTTTACGAGCATGAGCCATAGCTAAGTCCCATTCACGTACACCCTTAACACCATTAACTATATCGGCAGCATGAGTCGCAATGCGCGTAGCTATGACCCCTGCGTGAACATCTTCAGCGGTAGGTAAGCGTAGATGTTCGGCAGGTGTAACATAGCATATGAAGTCTGCACCGGCCATAGCTGCCGCTGTGGCCCCGATGGCTCCTACGATATGGTCGTAGCCCGGCGCAATATCCGTGACTAAATTTCCAAGTATATAGTATGGAACATGATGACAGAGTTGCTTTTGGAGCAAGATCGTTGCTGGGATTTGATCCACGGGCACATGGCCCGGGCCTTCTACCATCACTTGGACGCCAGCTTCCAAGGCTCTTTGTACCAATTCTCCCGCCACAATCAAGCCTTGGACTTGGGCACGGTCCAGAGAATCTTCAATACAACCGGGTCGGATTGCGTCTCCAATACTCAGCGTTACATCGTATTTTTTACAGATTTCAAGCACACGATCAAATTGAGTATAGAGAGGATTCTCTTGCTCGTTGTGGAACATCCAGCCTGTTAAAAAGGCCCCTCCACGACTTACAATATCTGTGATTCGTCCTTGATTTTTTAATCGTTCAATAATAGACATGTTTAAAGCAGCATGAATGGCCATAAAATCGATGCCACGCTTTGCCTGACGTTCAATCATTTCGAACATATCATCAGCGGTCATACCGACAACGCTTCCGTGTTTAGCAATACTCTCCATACCACCTTGATAACTTGGAACAGAACCGATAGGTAATGTGAAATTATCGAGCACCTGATGGTGGAAAGCATCAACATCTCCGCCAATACTTAATTCCATAATTGTATCCGCACCAGCAGCTACGGCAACCTTTATTTTATGGAGCTCATCCGAGAAGTCCACACAGTCCGGTGACGTACCGATGTTGGCATTTACTTTGGTGCGAAGACCTTCCCCTACTGCGACTGCGTTACAGTTCTTGTGTTGTTTGTTCTTGATGATCACGACCCGACCTTGAGCAACCTTCGCACATAACTCATCCGCTGTAAGCCCTTCTACTTTAGCTAATCTCTCTACCTCAGGTGTAATAATTCCTTGTCTTGCTTTAATAAGTTGTGTCATTTCAATCTCTCCATTCTTACTTTTTATTTGGCACGATGCATCCTGTCCTTACTAATTAATCGAATCACAAATCTCGAACCACGCCTTAACGTCCCTATATTCGAACCTCGATCATCGAACCTCGAACATCGATTCAGCATTCCCACGGCAGTTCTTGAAAGAACTCGCCAGCCACAGCCATGGCACAACCCTTTTCACATTTTGTGCAGAAAGGTTTTTCACTCGAGTGGAAATCCGTAAGCCTTTCTTGATCTAAGGCTAACGTTTTCTGGGCCTCTAGATTCTGCTCCCGCCGCGCTCGACTCATTTGCAGGTCCCAAGTTTCAGCGCCTGGGTAACCTTTGGCTAGATCCGCTACATGAGCAGCAATACGGGAAGCCACTACTCCCCGATAGACATCCTGCGCATTGGGATACCCTATATGTTCGGCAGGTGTGACGTAGCAGAGAATGTCTGCTCCAGCAGCACCAGCCATGGCTCCACCTATAGCAGCGGTAATTTCGTCATATCCGGGAGCTACATCCGTCGATACCGGACCGAAGACAAAATACGGAGCACCTTGACATACTTGTTTTTCTAATTTAACGGTTGTCGCGATTTGATTAGGTGGAGTGTGACCGGGTCCCTTGATCATGATTTGAACCCCCGCTTGTCTGCTACGCTTTACCAGCTCGCCTAGAACGACGAGCTCCTCAGCTTGAGAACGACATAATGAATCAGCACCTGCACCCGGTCGCATAGCATCCGCTAAACTTAAAGTAACTTCATACTTTTGGGCAATTTCCAGGATGCGGTCGAACATAGTATACAAAAAGTTCTCCTTGTTATGATAAAGCATCCAGCCCATCAGTAAGGACCCGCCTCGGCTCACCAGATTTAGCACCCGCTGGTCTTCCTTAGCCGTTTTAAACAATCCGGAGTGAAGGGCACTATGCAAAGCCATAAAATCTACTCCATCGGCAGCTTGGCGTTCCATAACCTTGAAAAAGTCTTCAGGTTCAAGTGCTAAGGCTGAACCCTTAGTACATACAGCCTCAGCAAAGGCCTGATAAACAGGTAGTGTACCTAAAGGTAACGGTACTCTTTTTATAATTGTCCGCCTTGCCTCGTCCATATTGCCGGCTGTACTCAAATCCATGACCGCATTGGTTCCTGCCCTGATTGCCTCATCCACTTTAAATAGTTCATCAGCAAGACTATCCTCGTCTGCAGCTAGGCCAATACTAGCACTAACTTTAGTGCTTAGGCCTAGTCCAAACCCTTGAGGCTTTTGGGGCTTGTGGTGACCGTTATAGGGAATAACAATTCGTCCGGTAGCAACCCGTTCCATAAGGAGTTGGACATTCATGTGTTCGTTTCGGGCTACCAAGGTAAACAACGGGATTTCCTGACCCTTTTGGGCCATTTCCATTAACGTCAAAACAACAATCTCTCCTTTCTATATTTGAATCATTCCCTTGAAAAGAACAATCTGTAGTGAAAAAAATAAAAAAAGTCTCTAATCACAACGTGACTAGAGACTTTTCCATAATCTCATCCACACTACTCTTGGTTCTTCGACAAGGTAGGTTTGGCTTAACTACAAGGCAGGTCTCCTGGCTTACGGATCAACACTTCGAAGCACCTTCCGGGAACTAACCCGTGGTTATTTACTTCTTGCTCCCCGTTTACAGTGGCGGGACCGCGCCGGACTTACACCGACTTCCCTATTCTCCTCATGGTGAGGCACCTGTAGTTATTAAATTTTCTAAGCATAGTATAACTAATAAATGTATCATTGACAAGGCTTTTTAGTCGACAATTCTAGAAATCTCCATTACAAGCTTATCTTATTAATCATTACTCTGATGCTTCTTCTGTTTTATAGATAGAATCTTTGGAAATAATGCTGTACTCCCCGCTGCTTTGCACGATTCTAGAAACATGTCGAATTTGGTGCTTACAATCTGTACAGTAGCCAAAAGCAAAATATTTCTTCGTTTTAGTGACTTCCTTGTCTTTCTCAATAAGTTTGGAACATTGCGGACACGACATAGTCACTTTGTCGAGGAAAGCCTTCAACTCTTTAACTTTTATCTCATTTTCGATTTGGTTCTTTTCCCAGTTTATAATGGCCTTTTCAGAAAAATCAAAGACCTTTTTGAAAATCTCTGAGGTATAGAAGGCATCACTTAATGCATCGTGAAAGGGAACTGTTTTTTCAATCCCTAAGGCTTCCACAGCATTTTCTAGACTTGGTTGCATTGATAGAACCCCATGAGTCATATAGATTTGCTGAATATTAATAAATCTGTTGAAGGATAGTGCTTCAAAGCCGAAAAATTGACAATTATCTCTTAAACCTAAAATATCATCATGTCCCCAAGAGCACAAGATAGCGTCCCTTCCAAGCCATGAACTAAAGCTCCTGATTGCCTGAACGAAAGGGGTTCCTTGGCTAACCTGCCTTGTGCTGATCGTCGTTTTCTTCTTAACATAGGGGTTTATTCTCTTATAGATCACTGGCTTTACGATTAAATTAAACTCGCCAATGGTCTCCAATCGTTCGTTGAGTTTGACTGCTCCAATTTGAATGATTTCACTTTTCAAAGCGGGATTTGCACAATCACCTTCTTTGAATTTAAAAAACATATTGAATTCCAAATCAAAAACTATATAGTTCATTGTTACCTCCTCTATCACTATTTTTATTATAATCCTTCCAAAGAATAAACGCACACATATTAGTTTTTTAGTTTTATAACTTCCTTCTAAAAGTACAAACTTTTGAAGTTTGCTTGTAATACCAGGTTAATTAAAAATTAAATGAACGAAGTCTTTTTTTTGTTTTTCTGCGAATACTTAATCAAGAGGTGATATTATGTGGTTCAATAAAAGTACTGAAGATGTGCTAAAGGAATTAGCTGTAAACTCAACCACCGGGACTTTAATGGACTGGGCATTCGTTTTAGCACTATCCATTATTCCTTTAGTGATCAATGAACTTGTGAAAGCCATGCGCAGAAAATAACCTTGGACTTGGAAGCTTTTACAGCCTTTAATTCCACCGCAGTATTTGAAATTTTTCTTCTCCTGTATATTTACATCTTTTAGACATGAGAATGCTCCCCTTTCTGGTAGTAGGTTTTATTATTTAACCTGTCTACCTAGAGGGGAGCATATCAGTCTTCTTGGGGTATCTCTAATTAATATTATGTCTCATGAATTACCAAAAACTTAATTGTTGATAAGTACTGATCTTTTGGTATTGGTTGAGTAAGCGATCTAATTGCTGACTAACCTCTACAACCTCGTGATCAATGAGATTACGAGTTAGAGCAAATTTATTGAGTCTCTTACGTAGTTCCTCTATTCTTTTCAAAAGTTTCTTTTCCACGCGGATTCCTCCTGAAAATTACATTCCTCAGTAAGATTTTAATGCTTTTCTGGGGAAATGGCAAGAAGATAATATCCATTAATAGGCAGTTATTTGTCGTAATATGGTAAATATATCTTAAATGTAAAATGTTTTATATTGATGATTAGATGCTTTATTTTATTAATTTAAAATAATTACATTTTCAATAGGGAGTTTAATAAAAAAGGTAGTACCTGTGGTTCCGGTTTCGACGCATATCGTACCTCCATGACGATACACTATGTTGTAAGACACTGGCAATCCTAAACCTGTTCCATTTTCTTTCGTCGTCAAAAAAGGTTTACCTATGTTTTCAAGAACTTGTCCTGGTATGCCAGATCCCTGATCGCGAAACATTAAAACAACGTAATCCTGTTCAAGATAGGTTCTTATGGTCAAAACCCCACCTTCCAGCATAGAGTCTAAGGCATTACGGGCTAAGTTTAAGATAACTTGTCGAATTTCTTGCTCATTTAGTTTTAGATTGGGGATCTCTTCGAGTTCAACAATAATAATTAGCTCTTTCCTTAGAGCATCAGCTTGTATCATCGGTAGTAGTTTATTAATAATAGTATTAAGATTCTGCATTCTAAGATCTAGAGGATTGTTTCGACTTAACGAAAGGAACTCCGTAATAATTGAATTGCAGCGATCTAATTCTTCGATCATGAGTTGAAAATAATCCTTATACTCCAGAAGTACTGATTTCGTTCCTAGTAACTGAAGAAAACCGTGGACTGTTGTCATAGGATTCCTAATTTCATGAGCTATACTCGCAGCCATCTGGCCGATTAGATTTAAAGCATCAAGCCTTTTCATCTCTGCTTCCATTTTTTTACGTTCAGTAACATCACGATGGATACCCATGATACCGGTTATCCGATTTCGGTCATCTCTAATCGGTGAAATACTCAATGAGACGTCGATTACCTTACCATCTTTCTTTCGACGCTTCATATCATAGCCGATAATTTCTTCACCTATTTTTGCCCGCTCAAGAATTTCCTTCAATTCCGAAACACCTTCGGGCACTGACAAAAGTGTAATCTCTTGCCCTAAAGCTTCTGAAGCTGTATAGCCATACATCTTTTGCGCTGCTGGATTAATACTCGTTATTTTATAATCCAGATCAACTGTAGTAATTAAATCATTAGAGTTTCTTACTATGGCTTCAAAGGTTCGAAGTTGCTGAGAATGTGCTTTGACTGCATACAATAACGGCGTTAATTCTGGCAGAAATCCGGTATCAATCTGAACACAGTTATCTTGGAGTATTGCCTCAGCAAATGAAGTTAACTGCTTTTTAATCTCTCTGACCAGAAACCAAGTCCCTATTAGCGGGATAGCAACTATAATCAATATTTCGCTGACTTGAACTCCTAAAGTGAGACCTAAAGCAAGGCTTAGTAAAATAGTCCCAATAATTAAACGCTTAGTATTCACTGTGTTAGAGTGGTTGCGTATTATGTTCCTAAGATTCATATAAAACCTCCCTAACGCTTATCAAGCGATCTTACATTAAAAGGGAAATTTCCTAACTATCTACTACTTTGTTATCGTAAAAAGGATTATAGGGAAATACTACTTTTTAAAAATTATTATTGAACCACCTTGAACTTACTTCGTCAGACTTAAGGATATTCCTCCCTACAAGCCCAACATATTACAAGGATTATTGCAAAAATAACCTAGGAAATTTATACCACTACATTCTACCTATTTCTTTTCGGTAAGATCTTCTAACCTCACAAATTGCCGAATATTTAAAGCAACAAAAAGCTAGGGTCAGGCTATTATTCTTACCTGACCCTAGCTTGAATTTGAGCACGTTTACAGTCATACCTTTATATTCTTTCACGAAGAAGTAAAAACCTTAACTTAAGCCACTTTCCAGCTTTATTTAACTTCCACATAATGTTTGAAAAAAATCCCATTAATAACATCCCCTTTTTTTAAATTTATACTTAAGTTACCCTAATCTCTGAAAATCAGTATGTAATTTATTTCCATAGAGACAATTTTATATATTTCTATACCTACTTCTACTTCTACTTCTACAACCCTATTCGTCACATTCATAATCCCTGGACCCCTGATATGAACAGCTTAGAGGGGTTTCTTTTCTTCAAGGTAACCTTGAGGCGCTCTGAATATGTTGTCTCGTTTCATTTTTCTAAATAAAAAAATACTCACTTCGATAAACTGGAAATCTTTATACTTTCTTTATGCACTTCACTATAATCTTTACGCCTTTTATATGGGTAATTGATTTATAATAAGGCTGCATTCAGTATGAAAGATTGCTTTTGTTAGACAATAATGAGTAGTACGCGGAAATAACGAGGGTGATGATATAAATGGTAAAAGGAAAACTAACAATTTTCTTAGGTGCAGCTTCAGGGGTCGGAAAAACTTATGCAATGTTAGAATCCGCTTTAGGTCGATTGTCCGAAGGTGTAGATGTAGTTGTGGGTCTGGTAGAGACTCATGGCAGAGCAGATACCGAGGCAATGCTTAACGGCTTTACGGTCATCCCCAGGAGATCTCAAGAATATATGGATCGTATATTTTTTGAAATGGACTTAGATGCAGTCTTGACACGTCGTCCTCAGCTTGTCTTGATCGATGAACTGGCCCACACCAACGTGGATGGATCGCGACATAAAAAGCGTTACATGGATGTCAAAGAATTATTGTCAGCGGGGATTAACGTTTACACTACCTTGAATATTCAAGACTTAGAGACACTCAATGATATTGTAACCCAAATCACCGGAGTTGCCGTCCGAGAGACTGTCCCCGACCAAGTCTTAGAAATTGCGTCGCAAATTCAACTGATTGATATCCCACCGGAAGAATTAATTCAAAGGTTAAAGGATGGAAAGGTTTATGTTTCAGATCAGGAAACAGAGGGTTTAAAAGACTTCTTTCGACCTGGCAATATCAACGCTCTAAGAGAGTTGGCTCTTCTCTATACAGCGCAACGAGTGGATCGTCAGCTAGAATCCTATAGGCAAGACCATGGAATCAATGGGCCATGGCCGACGGGAGAAAAGATTTTGGTTTGTATAAGTGCCAGCCCCTTCTCAGCTCAGTTGATTCGGATTGCGAAAAGAATGACCGAGAAGGTACAAGGGCAATTATTTGCCGTGCATGTTGAAACCCTGCGCCGACTTCCCAGTAGTGAGGCTGAAAAAGACTCAATGGCCAAAAACCTCCGCTTAGCTGAAGAACTGGGTGCGGAAGTGATTGGTCTAACGGGGAATGGTGTAGCGGAAGCTATTTTAGAGTTGGCTAGGAAACGCAATGTTTCCCAGATAATTATTGGCAAACCAGCGCATACGCGCTTTTGGGAGTTAATCCATGGCTCGGTCGTAGATAAAGTGATTCGGCAAAGTCAGGGCATTAGTATTCATGTTATCCCTGGACGCCCACCAGAGGCAGGAAAAGCCCAGATTAAGGCAGTAAAAAATGGAGAAGAAGCGGGTACTAAACCACAGGGGTGGAATTCTCCGAAGATAATTCCTTATTTGGCATCCAGTCTGATGATTATTGGGATGACTTTAGTTTTCACCTTGGTACATCCGTTTTTAGGCCTGGTTAATATTTCTTTGCTCTATCTACTGCCTATTCTGATAAGTGCGGCACTCTGGGGAACCCTTCCCGCCATTGTCACAGCGATAATGGGGACCATTGCCTTTGATCTTTTTTTTGTCCCCCCATTTTTTAAATTTACCGTTGCTGATCTCCGTTATCTAATCAGCTTTGCTATCTTCATGTTGGTGGGGTTGATTACGGGAACTCTATCGGATCGGTTAAAAAAACAGGTGAATTATTCTCGGCAGCGGGAGAATAACATTTCAGCGCTTTATTCTCTAAGCCGAGATATCGCTGCAGTCGATAACCTAGATGCTGTATTAGATTGTATTGTTAGTAATGTCTCCAAAACGTTAGAGGGACAAGTTATGTTGCTTTTACCTAATGAAAAAGCTCAACTGGTACTGCGAAAGGATTCTGGGCTTATCAATTCCCTAGATAAATGTGAACTTTCAGTTGCCACCTGGGTCTATGAAAGGGGACTAAAAGCGGGTCATGGAACGGAGACCTTAGGCACTGCTAAGGCCCAATATTTGCCACTAAGCACAGAGCAGGGAACGCAAGGAGTTCTTGGGATTAACATCAATGAAAGCAACACGCAATTTGACCCTGAGCGAATTCGCTTATTAGAAGCCTTTACAGGATTGGCAGCTATGGCCATCAATCGAGTCAAATTAGCCGAACAAGCCAGAGAGTCCCTTTCGTTAGTAGAGTCTGAACGCTTACGCACGGCTCTTTTCAATTCACTTTCTCATGATTTGCGAACACCCCTGGCTTCCATAATTGGGGCCGTCACCGGTCTTTTAGAAGATAAAAATGTCATCTATAGTCCAGAGGTCCGCAAGGAGTTGCTTAAAACGATTCTCTATGGGGCGGAACGAATGAATCGATTTATTAGTAACTTATTAGATATGGCACGACTAGAAAGCGGTATGCTTAGATTAAATAAGGAATGGTGCGATCTTCAAGATATCATTGGAGTGGCGATCAATAGACTTGGAGACACCCTAACTCGACGGCCTTTGGATATCGATATACAGGAAGGCCTACCCTTGGTGCAAGCTGATGGGATTTTGATAGAGCAGGTGTTGATTAATTTGCTGGATAATGCACTTAAGTACTCAGAAGCCGCTAGCAAAATCATGATCTCGATCCGGCAACAAGGAAATCAACTGGAGATCGTGGTCGCTAATCGGGGCCATGGTATTCCTGAGGCGGATTTAAGCAAGGTCTTTGATAAGTTTTATCGACTTAGTTCCCCTTTACAAGTAAGTGGAACGGGGCTCGGTCTGGCAATATGTAAAGGACTTATTGAAGCACATGGCGGGGATATTTGGGCCGAAAATAATAAACTTGGCGGTGTAACAATTACCTTTACCTTGCCGTTAACCGACCAATTTTTGGGGATAGTGCCTGAGATGAATGAAGGAGAGTAAGATGGAAAACAAAGGTCAGCGTATTTTAATAATTGATGACGATACACAGATTCGGCGATTTTTGCGGGTGGCCCTAACCAGCCACGGCTATGTAGTAAAAGATGCTAGGACGGGTAGCGAGGGTCTCGAGGCAGTCGCGCTGTTCAGTCCGGACCTAGTAGTATTAGATTTAGGGCTACCCGATATCGATGGGCTAGATGTAGTGCGTCAGTTGCGAGAATGGACTAAGGTTCCGATTATCATTCTTTCGGTCAAGGAACAGGAGAGTGATAAAATTACAGCCTTGGACTTGGGTGCGGATGACTATGTGACGAAACCTTTTGGGATGGGGGAATTGTTAGCTCGAATTCGAGCGGCAATGCGCCACACTGTCGGGGTAGAGGAAGAGCCAGTTTTGCATTTTGAAGACTTGACCCTTGATTTATTACACCGCCGGGTCACAAGGGATGATCACGAGATTAAGCTTACCTTAACGGAATATGAGATCGTAAAAAATCTGGCGATTAACGCAGGAAAAGTTATGACCCACAGCTATTTACTTCGTACTGTATGGGGGCCTTCTTATGAGAAAGAAGTACAGTACTTACGAGTATATATTGGTCAGATAAGGAGAAAGCTGGAACGTGACCCATCCCGCCCGCGGCATATTATTACCGAACCAGGGGTAGGATATCGTTTGTTGTAATGCAGACTCACTTGGAGGGAAAAAGGATTGAACGCATTAGGGAAAATCATGTCACCATCTCGAGTTTTAGTCTTGGGATTTGCTGTTCTTATTGTGTTTGGGGCGTTATTACTGACCTTACCTCAAGCAACTCAGGATGGATTGGGATTAACTACTTTGAATGCCGTCTTTACAGCAACCTCGGCAGTTTGTGTTACAGGGTTAGTGGTAGTGGATACAGCGACGACGTTTACGCTCTTTGGGCAATGGGTTATTCTATTCTTGATTCAAGTGGGTGGACTCGGTTTCATGACCTTTGCCACCCTGTTTGCCATGATATTAGGGAAGAAAATTACCCTTAAGGAACGATTGTTGTTGCAAGAGGCCCTAAACCAGGTTTCAGTCGAAGGGGTCGTTCGATTAATGAAGTCTGTCCTACTGATTTCCTTTGCTTTTGAAGCGATGGGTACCCTTATTCTAACCTTACACTGGTATTCCGATTTTGGCTTTAGTAAAGCGCTTTATTATGGTCTCTTTCATTCTATTTCAGCGTTTAATAACGCGGGTTTTGATCTCATGGGTAATTTCACTAGTCTTACTGCTTTCGTTGGAGATCCCGTCGTTAATATTACCATCATGCTTTTGTTTATTTGCGGAGGCTTGGGCTTTATCGTTATGGCGGATCTACTGGCACACCGGAAAAAGTTTAGACTTCATACGAAAATAGTCCTACTGGTTTCCGGAGTCCTTATTCTTTTAGGGACTGTCATTATTTTGATCATGGAATTTGCAAATCCAGATACCTTAGGGCCATTCCCCTTAGGGACAAAGATTATGGCAGCCTTATTTCAATCGGCTACTTCTCGGACTGCTGGATTTAACACCATCAATATAGCGGGTATGTATGACACAAC
>LADV01000257.1 GCA_000961805.1 Peptococcaceae bacterium BRH_c23
GCTAGGGCCTTAGCGAGTGAACCTAAGGTGCTGGTTCTTGATGAACCAGAATCACACCTGGATTTTAGGAATCAGTTCATGATAATAAATCTTATTATGAGGCTGGTCAGGGAACGCGGCCTGTCTTGTATCATAAATACGCATTATCCGGAACATGCTTTGCGTCTGTCGGATACTACGCTGCTCTTGGGACAAAATTCGTATTTGTTCGGAAGGACTAAGGAGATCATTACTGAAAAACGAGTCGAAGAGTACTTTGGAATTAAAGCAAAGATTTTGCCAGTGTCCTATAAGGGTGAGGAGATTAAAGCCTTCGTTGTGCTGGATAATACCTGAACGAGATTTCTTGCTCCATCAGCCTTTGCTGGACCTAGCCTTGCGTTTCTCGGACAAATTTGTATTACTATAGGATACGAAGGTTTTCGTGGCCGGCGGCCCGGAGGTGATGACGGCAGAAAATATCACTCAGGCGTATGGGGTTCCGGTAAGCGTGGAAAGGGTACGGAACCAAATGGTCGTGATCCCAAGGTGAACAATTTATTTTTAACAAATCGAAATATTTAGCAGGAATTCACGAACGGTTGTAGAATACTATGAAAAATGATATTGCAATGCAGGACCATGAAGGTGTTTGCAAAGACCATGGAGGTTAGACTTTTTATAGTCTGCTTTTTTGGTCTTTTTATTTTACTTTAAAACAAAGGGGTTTAAATAAAAATAGCCAGCTGGGAGAAGTGATACACTTTATCAGCCTTTTTCGCCTTGTTAGTGATCGGGATCATTGGGTTTGCTATCCAACGTTTTGTCCGTAAATCAGAGGGACAACATAGGAAAAGGCTCTCATTCCAGCAATCATTACAGCCAGGAAATTGAGGACATGCTTCCGCTGAAAGGAGGTTTTAACAGCAGCAGGATATAAAGAAGTCGAAGCCATTCCGCTGGAAAGTGTCCGTAATATGAATGGTGACAAGGCATGGTATATAATAATTAAAGGTATTAAAGGTGCATAAAGGTGAAGGGAGAACTAATATGAAAGTAGAGTTTCTTGATACCACAGACCATATGGTATATGGTCATGAGGGCTGGTTGGAGCCAAACACAACCCATGTCCATGAAGGCGATCCAGTGGAAATATATTTTAAATGGGGTCACAATATGCAGGTTCATGGACTTGCAAGAAAAGAGGGTTTATCCGCATATGTGATTTTGCCTGACGGACAAAAGCATCAAGTAGAGATAAAGGATTATAAACCAAGCAGCTATTTAATGAAATTTACACCGAAAGAAAAAGGATTATATCATTTTATTTGTGAAAACAAGGGTTATTATGTAATTGACAGTGAAGGAAAGCATTTGATGGGAACATTGAAGGATTATCCCGATGCTCCTAAGGCCACATCCTATACACAGTTTTCGCATCTGACAATGCTTGTTGGGCATGATTTGTCGAAGGAACAGTTATCTACATCACCGAAGCTTCCATTGGCTATTGTTCCTGAAGAGTGGAAAAAATGGAAGACAGGAGAAGATATAATTTTTACTTTATACCTTTATAAAGATGCGTTGCCGGATAATGACATTGATATGGCGCGTGCAGATGATGCAGAAAGCTCTGTGGAACAAAAGAAGATGAAGACGGATGGAGAAGGAAAGCTTAATATAAAAGTTGATAAAACAGGACAGTACCTGCTGATAGCACGTCACCGTTCACTCGAAGGCGAGACAGGGGTTTATTACGATACACAGTTTACGTATACGTATTATTACAGCGTTAAAAAATAAATACTTAGGTTTATATTTTTCGCCCCCAAAGCACGGTTATTACAATAATTATCTTGACAAAATACCGTAAATGAATATATTATGTATCAGTCAGAAAATTTAGAATAAAGTAAGATCATGAAGGTCTTGGCAAAAACCATGGAGGTTTGACTCATAAGAGTCAACTTCGTGGTTTTTTTGTTTCTTTTGAAAGGAAGGTGCATCAAGAGTAAAAAAGGCTTAATAATTCGTGCTAAAACAAGATTTATGCTCTCAACTATTGAGGAGGGGTGTGTGAATTACGGTAGCGGTGGTAATTGTACAGCAATGATCGCTATGACTATGTACTAATTATAAATTCTTAATTAGAGAGGGGAAAGGTAAAGGAATGAAACACTTCGCAAAACTCTTGGTTACTTTGTTAATTCTTACGCTAACTGCGTCATCCATGGTCGGATGTAGCAAGGAGAGCAACACGGGAGCTCAAAGTGGATCTTCAGATGTACCCCAGGAATTGACTATTGCTTACGGCATGGATACGGATGCAAAATCGATTAAAGGAATGGGAGATATGCTGCTTAAGATTTTCTCCACAGACCGCTTGGTGGAATTGATTGACGGAAAGGTGCAACCGAGTTTAGCCACTTCATGGGACATCAAGGATAATGGAAAAACAATCGTTTTCCATCTTCGTAAAGACGTCAAGTTTTCGGATGGTACACCCTTCACGGCAGAGGCCGTCAAATTCACGTATGATCGCCTGAAAAAGTTTAATAATGTCAATTGGACAGAAGTGGATAAGATGGAAAAGGTAGAGGTTATCGATCCCTATACTGTTGCCTTTCATATTGTCCCTGAGCAAGTTGGCTTTGTGGTCTTGACTTCTTTTAATGAATATCAAAGCAGTATCCTGAGCCCCAATTCAGTTGAGCCTAAGGGCGATCCTGGGGCACCCTTTTCTACCCTTATTGGTACGGGGCCTTGGAAAGTGATCGATTACAAGAAAGACCAGTACACAGTTTTTGCACCGAATGAACATTATTACGGTAAAAAAGCGACGTTGCAAAAAGTGACGGTTAAAGATATTCCCAAGGCTGAAGGACGTGTGTTGGCGTTGAAGTCCGGTGATGTGGATGTTATCGTCGATTATTATCATGGCGGGTCTGCTTATACTCCTCGAAATTTGCTTAAGTCTCTGAAAGATGACGGTTTTCAAGTTTTAAAGAAAGAAATGCCCATGACCACGGCGCTGGCGTTTAATTATAAAAAAGCTCCGTGGAATAATGTAACGCTGCGCCAGGGGATAAATTATGCTATCAATAAAGACGATTTGGCAGCCTTGTTTGACGGGTGGATTAATCCGGCTAAGGACGGACTGTTTTCTCCATCGGCACCGTTTATGAAGGAAGCGGGAGTGAAAGAGTATTCCTACAATGTCGAAGAAGCAAAGAAACTTATTAAGCAAGCAGGTTTTCCAGAAGGCTATAAGCCCAAGATGATCGTGCAGAGTCAGAACCCTGATGAGGTTAAACTGGCGGAATTGATCAAATTCCAATTGGCCCAGGTCGGAATCGATGTGCAGTTGGATGTCTTGGAAGCGGGGGTTTATACGGATAGGCAAAAAAAAGGGGATTGGGATTTACGCACCTATTATATCGGCGGACCGGGACGACGTGCCTATACCAGGTTAGACGGAAGATTTAACCCAACCGCAGCGGAGTTTGGCGGATCCGGGTATTTTAGCTCACCTCAGATAACACCGGTGCTCAATAAAGCAGTATCCTCGTTTGATGAACAAGAACGGTTAAACTCTTTTAAAACGCTATATAGCCTGTTCAAAGAGGAAGCAGGGGGAGTAGCACTTTATTACGATGCGGTTTTCGTGGTGGCCAAATCGAACATCAAGAATATTGAGTATGTGAGTTCCGAACCTCGTTTCGACAGTGTGGTCGTAGAGAAAAAGAAGTAGGAGCAGATAGTAGATAGCGGATGGCAGAAAGATGCAGATAAATAGCTGATAGGTAGCAAAATCAGGGAGGTGTGAAAATCTGGCTTATTATGTATTCAGGAGAGTCTTGCTTTTAGTTCCAGTGTTGCTAGTGATTTCATTTATCTCCTTTTCTCTAGTCTATCTCAGCCCAGGTGAACCTGCTCGTTTGATTCTGCAAAGAGAGTTGCAAGGCGAACCTAGTCAGGTACAAATTGATCAATTCAATCATGAGCATGGCTTGGACAAGCCCATGCTGGTTCAGTATACGAGTTGGTTGAAAAAAGCAGCAGTAGTTGATTTTGGTAATTCTTTGAGCACTAAAGAAAATGTTTCAGTCATCTTTAACCAAAAATTTTATGCATCAGCGAAGCTCTTTATCGTTGCCCAGCTTATTGCCTTGGCTATAGCATTGCCTCTGGGCACCTTAGTTGCACTTAAGCCCAATTCTAGATTAGATAATATCTCCAGAGCAGTGGCTTTAGCGGGTATATCGTTACCCAGCTTTTGGTTGGGGATGTTTTTGGTCTACATTTTTGCAGTTAAGCTTCATTGGTTGCCAGCGTCAGGGTATGAAAAACCAACCAATATTATTTTGCCCGCCCTAACTATGGGGATTACGGGTGCTATGGAATTGATGCGGCTCACCAGAACTAGTGTGATGGAGGTGTTGTGGCGCAACTTTG
Source organism: Peptococcaceae bacterium BRH_c23 (assembly GCA_000961805.1). The sequence goes on from LADV01000257.1 coordinate 4,435, forward strand.
TGCGAACTGCTAAGGCCAAAGGACTGAAGGATGGAGTGATACTTACCCGACATGTACTGCGGAATGCGTTAATACCTGTGATTACGGCGTTAGGCTTACGTGTCAGCCATATGGTGGGCGGGGCAGTGATTGTAGAAATGTTATTTGCTTGGCCAGGCTTGGGCCGCTTTTTGGTCCAAGCTGCCAATGCCCGTGATGTACCGGTAATTCAGGGATTTGTTTTCATGAGTGCGCTTATTTTTGTGGGTATCAATCTGGTGCTGGATCTGTTATATGTCTTCCTTGATCCTAGGATAACCTACACAACAAAAGGAGGCTAAAGCAGGTGCTAAAAACGATCTGGTTAGGCATTGCGTTTATCGTACTGCTCGTGTTTCTGGCTTCTGTTGCACCACTTTTAACGCCCGCGGACCCGTTTCAAGTAGATATGAAAGAGAGATTGCAGGGGATCAGTTGGCAGCACCCTATGGGAACTGATCAACTAGGCAGGGACTTGTTGAGTCGAGTCATTTATGCGACTAGGACGTCCATAACGGCTTCCTTTAGCGTAGTCTTGGCTTGCCTGGCCATAGGAACAGTAGTTGGCGCAGTAGCTGGTTATTATGGCGGTATTATTGATGAATTGCTGATGCGTTTGGTGGATGTCGTGATGGCGTTCCCTTCATTTATACTTCCTATTGCCATTACCGGGATATTGGGGCCCTCCTTGGCTAATATCATCCTAGCGCTGATCCTTACTTCTTGGGTAGGATATGCCAGAATGGTGCGTAGTAGTGTTCTGGTCCTGAAAAACTTGCCCTATGTCGAGGCTGCCCGGGCCATGGGCTTTAGCACCTGGGAGATCATGAAAGACCATATTTTGCCGAATGCTGTTCATCCAGTGATTGTATATACTACGTTCAAGGCGGGCCATACTATTTTGGCGATTTGTGGCTTGAGTTTTATAGGCCTTGGGGCGCAACCACCAACGCCCGAGTGGGGCAGTATGCTGAATGAGGCCAGTTCTTTTATGGGTTCGGTGCCGCATCTTTTCATCTTTCCGGGGTTGATGATTATGATAACAGTTTTAGGTTTCAACTTATTTGGGGACGGCTTGAGGGATTTTATGGATCCCCGTCTTAGGAAGGAATTTGAATTGTAAATGGAAAAGCCGTTATTGAAAGTAAAGGACTTGGCCGTTGAATTCCAGACCAGGCAGGGTCCAGTGAGAGCAGCAAACATTATTAGTTTTGAAGTCAAGCCTAAAGAAACCTTTTGTCTTGTAGGGGAGTCAGGGTGTGGAAAAAGTGTTGTGGCCCTAGCTCTCCTAGGCTTGTTGCCGGCTAATGCTTTGGTGAGCGGTGAGGTGTGGTATAGAGAAAACAACCTTTTGCCCTACTCGGCCCCAGAACAGAGGCAGGTCAGGGGCCGAGAAATAGCCATGATCTTTGAACAACCGATGGGATGTTTAAATCCAGTCATGAGCATCGGTGAGCAAATAATGGAAGCTTATGGAGTCAATAGAGTGTGTTCCAAGCAGGAAGTTCGTGTCGGTGCTAAGCGGCTCATCGAAGAGGTGGGCATATCGTCACGACGTTTTAGAGATTATCCCCATGAACTGAGTGGCGGCATGCAGCAGCGGGTCATGATTGCCATGGCTTTGGCTTGTCAGCCCAGATTGCTCATTGCAGACGAACCAACGACGTCTTTGGATGTGACGGTTCAATATCAGATCATCCAATTACTGCGTGAGTTAAAAGAACGCTATGATATGTCGTTGCTGCTGATCACCCATGATTTGGGGGTTGTGGCGGAAATGGGCGATCAAGTGGCCGTGATGTATGCTGGAGATTTATTGGAAATTACGAATGTTCATGATTTCTTCTTTACCCCAGGACATCCCTATTCCAGGGCGTTAATTAAGGTAGTAGAAGGTAACTCTCTAAATCCTATTCATGGAAATGTTCCCAATCTTACAGATCGATTACAGGGGTGTCCTTTTTATGCCAGATGCCCTGATGCGATCACCCTGTGCAGGGAAATACGGCCCCAAGCTAGTTATATAAACAATAAGATGGAGAGGTGCCATCTTGTCCAATTTGATACAAGCCGAAAGGCTAACTAAATACTATTATCCTAAAAGTGATTTGATGTTTTGGGCACGCCAGCCTGTGAAGGCGGTCGATGATCTTTCTTTCTCTATTGCTGAAGGGGAGAGTTTTGGACTAGTCGGGGAAAGTGGGTGCGGCAAATCGACGGTGGGTAGGCTACTTCTGCGCCTTTCAGAACTGACAGAGGGAAACGTGTATTATAAGGGAACGGATCTTTACTCCCTCTCGAATAAAAAAATGAAAAATTTACGTATCAAGTTGCAGCCCATCTTTCAAGATGCCGATAATTCTTTAGATCCCAGATACACAGTATCTCGCCTGCTGGCAGAGCCGTTCAAACGATGTCAGGGAAGTCAACGTGACAGTGAACAAAGGATCAGTCAGTTGCTTGAACTGGTTAATCTGGGCCCAGAATTACTGGAAAGGCATCCGCATGAGCTCTCAGGAGGACAACGGCAAAGAGTAGGCTTGGCAAGGGCGTTAGCTTTAGAACCGGAGTTTATCGTGGCAGATGAACCAGCGGCCTCGCTGGACTTGTCCGTTCAAGCTCAGGTGCTTGATTTGCTGAAAACTATGCAGGAAGGGAAAGGGATCGGGCTACTGTATATCTCACATAATCTCAGAATTGTTCGGGTAATGACCCAGCGGATGGCCGTTATGTATCTGGGTAAGTTTATGGAAGTGGGAGAGACGGAGAGTATTTTTAAGAATCCCTTACACCCTTACACCAAGCTATTGATCTCTTCACTGCCTATCCTTGACCCGTCAAAGCGGAAAAGCAAGCTCAATTTGGCAGTTAGTGAACCCCCTAATCCGTTTGCCCTGCCTCAGGGATGTCGATTTCATCCTCGTTGTCCAGAATGTAAGCCCATTTGTGAAGTGGAGAATCCTAAACTTCTCCCGATAGGAGAGGGAAGAAAATTAGCCTGCCATCTTATTCGGTAAACTGTTGTTAATTATGGATCAAATCGAAATAATTCAGGAGGGGTTTAAGATGAGCGAAGTTATAGAAAATATTGAAGAGCGCTGGAATACCCATGCCAAAAGTTATGATGAACGGCATCATGGCCATCTTAGTGAAGAAGATGCTAAACTATGGGAGAGTACTTTAAAAACACATCTAGGTCAGGATCAGGGTATCGAAATCTTAGACGTGGGGACAGGAACAGGCTTTTTGATTTTGAAAGCTGCCGAACTAGGATATAAGTGTACGGGAGTGGACATCTCGGAAGGGATGATGACCATTGCCAAGCAGCACGCCGCTGAAAAAGGGTTGGATATAAACTTTAGTAAAGGCGTTGTCGAACAATTGCCATTCCCAGATAACAGTAAGGATGTCATTATGAACCGCAGTGTGATGTGGACGCTGCTTCAGCCGGATGTGGCTTTGAAGGAATGGCGGAGGGTACTAAAACAAGGAGGTGTGCTGTTGTGCTTCTGTTCGATAGGTGAGGGGATAGATGGCAACAACCACTACAGCCAGGAAATTGAAGACATGCTGCCATTAAAAGGTGCCCCCAAAGAAATGTTCATAGCTGCTCTTGAAAATGCTGGTTTTAGGGAAGTGCAAGGAATAATTCTTGAGGGAATAAAAGACAAGCATGGCGATAAAGACTGGTATGCGATTAAAGGGAAAAAATTGTAAGGGAATCAGAACTACTCAAAGATAATTCTATCTTACAAGTCACGAACAAACTGTCGTGATCCTAAGGTGAGGAGGGTTTTGGCAGAGCAAAAACCATGAAACTGACTCAGTAGAATCAGCTTCATGGTTTTCTTTTTTTAAGGAGTCAGTTGTCTTATTTTTGAGATTAGACCTTCCAAAAAATCCAGGCAGTTTTCGTCCGAACTTTCTCCATCACAAATCCATTGATAGAGATCTTATCGAGATAGCTCCTTATTAAAGCGTTTTTCTCATCGCATAAGTTATTCACCGTTTCAAAGAGCGTACCATAATAAATACAAGCTTCTTCGACCGTTCGACATGTTCTCGATCCGTATCAGCATAGGCAATACTGGGATAATATCCAGTTAGCCAAAGGATGTTAAAAATGCTGTAAATTGTATTGCTGTAAAATTTTACGCCTTTAAGCTTAAGAATATCCGCGCGAATAATGTCTTGAACAGAGTCGGTACGATCAACAAAATTGGACAAAAAGCAGTATCCTTTACTTGCATTGATCATCTTCTCTAATGTGATTAGATCATGGATCCCAGGGCTATTGATTGCGGTAACCAGGTCATACTTTTTTCTCCAGTCGTATTCTTCAAGGCTAACCTCATCCCAGTTCAAGTTTCTGAACAAGACATTGGTGAGGTTCTCGGATTTGGCATTCTTCACCGCATAGTCTAACATTTTATCGGATATGTCTTATGTCCAAGACGCTACTATCCTCGACAAGAAGGTTATTATGTGACAAAAATTCAACGATTTTGCGAATGCGCTCATCAGGACTGCCTTGACAAACTAACTTATTAAACTCATCCGCCCTGTTGTCCCAAAACGACTTACCGGATGCTTTGGCAGCCTTTCCCTCGCTCCAAAGATGAGTAAAATATGGAATGTCCATCCCTTTACCATCCCCTCGAATAATCTTTGAAGCAGTCTAGGCATACTTTTTTCCCGTCATTGATTCGAAGCTTATGCTCTGGAGCACCTTCCCCGCAAATTTCATAAACTACTGTGGTAAATAGTCTTGCCTTTTCGGACAGCTCAAACGTCGGCTTCGAGAAATTAAAGAGTTGCTCAACAGGTGAGTTCAGTATGTAGTCCTGACGCTGCTGGCGGTCCATTTCCCCGTTGAGGGGCTTTATGATCATTCTTAGGCTTTCGCCGGTGGACTTGTTATAAAAGCTGAAGGCCATTTTGCCTGTGCCTTTATATTTGCGACTATTTCAGAAACAGAAATGAGGACTCATTAATCGTTGCAATAAACAAATTTATTCGATCCCTTCCTAGAGAGGCCGGACTTTTAGCGGGTTTTTTATATATGTGTTTGTCTGGCAGCGAGAGAGATTCGGGGGAACATGTTGTGCGACACGTTTCTAGGTCAATAAAAGCCTAGACATTGGTAGAAATACTGATAGAACTAACATCTCAATGAATCAAATGATAGGGTAACGCCTTGAAGGGTTCACTTTAATACTCCGACAGGTATGGAAATAGATAAGTATAGAAATGTCTGAAGCACGGTAAAGTCGCATGAGTTTTGCCCTGTTTTGCAAGAAATGGGAAACATGTCCAGAGGTGGATGGTGCAGTCTAAGGAAATATTGTGATATAAGGAAGTAATTTTAGATTGATGGAACGCCGTATGCTTGGAAACCGTGCGCCATGTCGTGCGCAGCAAGAATTGTCTGGTTACCAGACCAATGTCCTTGGAATTACGTTGAGAACAACGCCTAACCTGAATCTGAAAGGAAGAGGGAAAAACAGCATGGTGGTAAAGCGTGGATGAATCGAAGATGGTGTAGAAGCAGGTCACGCAAGTTCTGCTCGATATGGTTAAAAGCTACACTGCCTAAACCTGAATGACCAGGGATGGAACTGCACATCTAGGGATACACCGTCTAAATACTCCCTACTTATCGCATATTCGAATCCGAGTTTTGTTCGAAGAAATCTAGGGCGATAAGCCATTGAACAATGAGTTCAAGTAAGGTCATGAGTGGGAACCTAAGTCGAGCTAATACGTTCTTCCTGCGCAAAACGTGGGATTGCCTAACGGGGGAGACCCCTATGGTAACGGAGTTTTCATAGTATCCAAAGTGGCGGTCGTAATGACGGTTGCACAGGCGGACTTTAATATGTGCCGCTGGATCGCTTATACCGCCAAAAGGGTAACCAAGTAAGCGGGAGATCAGGAGAAGGAAGACAGGTGGTTACGATATCAATCGCTTGGAGG
>LADV01000243.1 GCA_000961805.1 Peptococcaceae bacterium BRH_c23
AAACCGTCAACGTTCTCCAAGGCTCCAAACTTGCGGAAGCCATCACCTATTCTGTCAACCAAAAAGCTTCATTGAGCGCGTTTCTCGAAGACGGACGGATTGAATTATCTAACAATCGAGCTGAGAATAAAATTCGCCCCTTTGTTATAGGAAGGAAGGGATGGTTATTTTCAGATACGACCAAAGGGGCCAAAGCCAGCGCCATCGTTTACAGTATTGTGGAAACAGCTAAGGCTAATAAAATCAACGTCTACATGTTCCTATTCTATATCTTCAGTAAACTGCCAGGAATTGACTTCAAGGCTAATCCATCACTACTTGAGGACTTTATGCCCTGGTCACAGAAACTGCCAGACTACTGTCGCAACAATCAATAATAGCTTGGATGGTTCGCCCCAGTATGATGAATTGTACTGGGGTTTTATTTTGTCAATGCACTGCTTCGTTAAGCGCTTACAAAACTAGACGTCAATTGGCATGGTATTATCCGGGGTGGACTTATTCCAATAAGTTCACCATTGACAAAGTTATATTGTTGGCGGAAATAAGTTTACAGCCTCAATGCTCCCGTCCTTCAAGATTTCCGTGTAGTGCGGATTTCCCTTAAAGAAAAACGCCTGATTTCCCTGGGAACTTTTATCGGGTTTTTCGGTTGCCTCAGTTAATGTTCCTTCTAGATTGGCAATCGTCAGATCATCCTCACCTAGGATCTTCTTCACCCCTGAGAAAAAGTAGTTATACCCTTTCAATTTGTAGTACTGATCAAAACTACCCTCATATAAATAGCGTTCATCTTGACCCAGTGTAACATCTCCAATGGCACTAATAGTGATGGCAGTTTTTATAGTTTGCTGTACTGATTAGCGAAGAAACGCCCGGGGGGCTATCGTAAAGTTTGGTATGAGTAAAATTATCCGTGGTCGCATACTTGATGTCTAACTCCAGATTAGGGATAACTTGCAGGATATCTACAAAATCAGTTTTCTTTTTAACAGCAACGATGTTTTGGGTCAGGAGTGTATCCGCAGCTTAAACTTGGGCTGTAAGTCCAAAAACGAATGTCAAGGTAATGAGGATAGCCAGAAATCGGTTGAACACGAAAGACCACCTCCCGCTTACATTCAAATAGAACATAAGCTTAAAGTTCCCTGGAAGATGTTTTCTTATCTTGATTTTGTAGCGGTAAAATAAAGGGTCCTTTCCTAGTTTAAACAACTTCATCATATAATGTTATTTTTGTGCAAAAAAGGTAGTTTTAAAGTAGTAAAGCTATAAATATTTGACCTATCTTCGGTTACGACCGAAGATAGGTCAAATCAAAGGTTGGCAGGAACTGACGAAAAGGATCCACCGTAGGCGAGTCCACGAACCGGCATAATGTGTCAAATGCATCAGGAAGCGTTCGTGTTTAATCATGGGAAATTGGTTTTCGAATCTACTCTCCCAGTTTAAGGGACAAATTTGATGACCCTATTCAGCAGGGCATCTGTGACATACATTTCTCCGTTGTTACCAAATGCTATTCCCCAGGGCGAGAAGAAATTGCCGTCTGTGCCGCTGAAGCTGCCGATTTTTTCAAGGAAAACACCATTGTTGGTAAACTTTTGAATCCTGTTATTAGAGGAGTCGGAAACCCAAACGTTATTCTCCTTGTCCATGCTGATGCCTATGGGCAGGAAGAGGTCACCGTCAGCCTCCCCCCAGTTTTCCAGCGGATCTTCCAGCGGAACGCCGCCGTTGGTGCCCCACTTGGTAATGAAGTTGCCATTCTTGTCAAACTTCTGAACCCTATTGTTAACCCTATCAACCACATAAATATTGTCGAGAGAGTCAGCCGCAAGGTAGCTTGGCTGCCTGAACTGGCCATCACCCATGCCTTCACTGCCAAAGCTGTTCATGAAGTAGCCGAAAGCATTATACTTCACTATCCTGTTATGGCCCGTATCGGACACATAGATATTGCCATCACTGGTAGTGCAGACACCCATCGGCAGGAGAAGGTTATAATAACCGAAGTTCATAAGCCAAGTCCCGCCGGGCGTGAACACCTGAATCCGGTTGTTTCCTGTATCTGCAATGTAGATATCGTCATACTTCTTGTCATACCAGACCTGCTTGGGTGCAATGAACTGCCAGTAATAGGACCCGTAAGCCTCAGGTCCGCCGCCGCCACTGTTACCTCCCCATTTAGCAAGAAGGTTCCCGTTGCTGTCAAACTTCTGTATCCTGTGGTTGAAGGTATCAGAAATGTAAACATTACCAGCACTGTCAACCGCCGAGCTGACGCTCTCGGAAAAGACTTTATTGTCCTTCCGGTCGGCACCGATGTGCTGTTCTACAGAGGCGTAAGTCGAATACCCACGATATTTGATTAACTGGCTGTTGCCGGTATCGGAAACGATGAAACGACTCCCGTCACCCAGCGGTATCACCTGATTAGGGAAACAGGGTTCCAGTCGAGTTATGCCTATGCTTGTTGACCACCTATAGACGTGACTGCTGTTATATTTCTTAATCTTGTGGTTATAGGTGTCAACAATATAAACATCTCCGTTAGTATCAATGTTTACCCCCCTAGGATGGAAGAATTTTGTACCACTATCACCCTGGGTGCCGTCCCCCAGTTGTGTTATATAATTACCGTTTACATCTAGGACCTGGACCCTATTGTTATAGGTATCTGCGATGTAAACTTTATCACCGGTGACGCTTTGCATAATTGAAATTCCTTGGGGGAGCCGGAACATCCCATTGGCTGTACCCGTACCGCCATAGGTATAAAGGTAAGTACCGTTTTCATCAAATACCTGGATTCTGTTATTAAACTCGTCTACAATATGGTAACGATTTTGGCTGTCAACGCTGATTTCTCTAGCAAGACCGAATTGACCAGGATCTGAACCTTTTGTCCCCCAAGCCCTGATAAAATTCCAGTTGGAGTCAAACTTCTGGATCCGATAATTGGCTGTGTCAGCTACCAAAATGTTACCATTGTTATCAATCGCAACGCCGAAAGGCGTGTTAAACTGGCTATTGCCGGAACCTAATGTCCCGAACTTGTTTAGAACAGTCCCACTTTGATTGATTTTAACAATCCTGTGGTTGGCCATATCAGCAACATAGATCATCCCTGCGGAATCTCTGGCCATAGCCACCGGTGTGTTAAAGATTAGCCCTGTCCCTTCGTTGGCCGTGCCCCAAGTCTGAGATACCGTATGGGCTAAGGCCAAAGGAGTCGTCATTAATAAGAGGAAGACCACCAACATCATGCTTAATACTCTATTTTTCCACATAATATTTTCCTCCTTTTCATTCAATCGTGAGACTCGGTGTTCAACTTTAGTTGAACGAGTTCATTTTCTCGATAAGTAAACCAGCGAGATAAACTTTATTTACTCCCCCCTTATCCCCTCCTATTTTTTCAAATCTCGTACCCTTTTAGTTCTTAAGCTTTTTCAGTACATATCCCATATTGTCTGCCATGTGTGTAATAATCCCTATACCTTCAGTATCTTGATCAGCATCAACTTTGCCACCAGTGCCGGCAACCCCAACGTTCCAGTAGTTAGAACCCACCACGATGGTATCGTTTACCGTCGCCCAAAGCAGCAGCTGGGCAAAAGCAAACGTTTGCCCTGCCCTTCTGGCTACTGTAATCGGTGCAACTACCTTCCCCGAAAAAGCCGTGCCTTTCCATTGATAAGTGGAGTCTTCGGATTTCATTTCATTCACAACCCAACGCCCAAGAAATCCAGCCCTATCCAGTAACGCTTTCAATTTTGGGGGGATGGAGGCATGATAGACCGGAGAACCCAGAATTATCCCATCTGCCTCAATCATTTTCTGGAATAGCTCAGCGAAATCATCGTTGATACTGCATTCTTTTTTTTCTACACAGGAATAGCAACCGCTACACTGGTCAATATTCTTATCTCCTAAGCGCACCAGCTCTGTCTCAAAACCCTGCTTCCTAAGTTGTTCAAGTGCCGTCTCTACTAAAAACTCAGTATTTCCTTTTTCTCGTGGACTTCCATTAAAGCCAATCACCTTCATTTTAAACGGCCTCCCCTTTCTCTCCCCACTTAACGGCGGTCGCTGCCCAAGAGTACCCTGTACCTGCTCCTAGCATGATAATCAAATCACCCTCCTGAATACGACCTAAGCGAAGAGCTTCATAGAGCGCAATATAGGCATCGGCCGATTGAACATGACCGAAATCTTTAAGGATAAACGATTGGTCCAGATTCATATCGAGTTGTTCTAAAATAAAGTGTAAAATGGACCTTTTCATAAAGATCGGCGCTAAAAATTTTATATCCTTTTTACTATAACCACTCTTTTCCGCAGCACCATTGATGACTTTTAAAAAATTAACCAGAGACACGGCATCCAATCGTTCTTTCATGGATTCTGGGTCTGCAACGTCTAAACCGTAGTAACCAACTTGTTTTCCCTCCGCTTTAGCTGCTTCAGCTTTTACAAAATCCTGTTCAATCTGCATATCATTGTGATGACTAATATTCCCTATCCCATAAACCGCAACGTCTTTGGCAAAACTCCCATCCGTTATCATTGACGTCTCCAGTAGTTCATTCCTGTTATAGCCCCTTTGCAATAAGCAAGCTGCTGCACCGTCAGCAAAATTAAACATAAACCTTGCCCGTTTATTTCTGAAGTCGATAAGATCTGATTCTCTGGTACCCGTGACCAGTAAAGCATTCTTTATTTCCGGATGGTTCACCATTAACGACTTAGCTAGTTCTAGAGCTAGCGGGCCAGAGGCACACAAGTTACTTATTTGAAACGCATTGGCCTTCTTAGCACCCAGTTTATGTTGAATATGAGCCGCACAATTGTAGAGGTAATAGTCTCGATACTCACTGCCGTGGTAAATAATAAGATCAATCTCCGCCGGCTCAATGATCCCCTGAAGACAGTTTTGCGCCGCTTTGACACACATATCGGAAACATTCTCGCCCGGTGCTGCCTTAAGTTTAGAATCTAAGCCGAATTTCTCCTTGATCACCGCTTCCGGAATCCCACTTTGTTCGGCAATTTCCTGACTAGTAACCACCGCGCTCGGATAATAGACACCTATATTTCTTAACCCAATGGGTATATTTGGCCTTAATTTTTCCATTTTTTCACCCCATCTTACTAAACTAGCTATTTCCAATGGATTGCTATCCACAATTCTTAGTTATCTTGGGGTTGCCCATATAAGCGAACCGCTTCTTGGACCACAATTTTACCCACTGAATTTTTGGGAACTTCCTCGACAGAAATTACATATTTCGGAACCTTATAGGAAGCAAGCCGCGCTTTTAGAAAGGCGAGCACCTGTTCCTTAGATAGAATCTTGCCTGCTTTGAAGGCAATGATCGCCTTGCCTACTTCTCCCCATTTGGGATCAGGCACCCCAATCACACAACACTCATGCACCTCCGGGATTTGATAAATTAGAGTTTCGATCTCTGGAGGAAATACATTTTCGCCCCCGCTGATATACATATTTTTCTTTCTGCCGACAATATAATAAAAACCATTTTTATCTTGCTTGGCCATGTCACCGGTGTGGACCCAACCGTTACACAAGGTTTTCTTGGTTTCTGCTTCGTTACGCCAATACCCAGAAAAAATCTGAGGCCCATTAAAAATCAATTCACCCACTTGCTCTACTTCAACTTCTTGTCCGTCGTCACCCACAATTTTAGCTGATGTAAAGGTAAACGGTTTTCCCACAGATGCGTGTTTTTCTTTAAGTTCGCTAAAATTCATAAAATTGACGGGAATACATAGGTTTGTCGGACCGCCCTCAGTTAAGCCATACCCGAGGCACATCTTAATTCCTTTCTCCCAAAACTTTTCCATCAATTGCACAGGTGTTGGGGCTGCCCCTGACATCACCCATTCTACGGAGGACCAATCGATGCTTTCAAATTCTGCTTGTTCGGCCATCATTCTGAAGATAGTCGCTGCTCCAAAGACGTAATTCGGTTTGTATTCTGAGATAACTTTTAAGGTGAGTCCGGGATCAAAGAATCGGTTGATTAATACGCGTCCTCCCACCATCAGATGAGCCAAGGTTAAGAGATTCCATCCACCGGTATGGAATAAAGGCAACAGGACATGGTATGTTTTGTCCTTAGTGATCCCCCAATCCAAAATGTTATTTAATTGGTTATACAAAACCGCTCTATGGGATATCATGGCTCCTTTAGGAAGCCCAGTGGTACCCCCGGTATGAATTAACAAGTAAATATCTTCTAAGTCTAATCCTGGGCAATTCCTGGGACTGTCGTTCCCGTAGTGGATTAGGTAACCATACGTGATATCCTCTTCACTTTGTTTTTCATCCGTTAAGATTACGTAATGCTTTAAGGAAGACAGCTTGTTCTTCAACTCTTGAACAGTAGAAGCAAATAGCTCCTCATAAAACAAGACTTTTGGCTGCTCATTTTCGATGAGCTTCGCCAACTCATCCGACGCCAGCCGAACATTGTAAGGAACGAATACTGCTCCTAGCTTCCCGCAAGCGAACAAAGCATCAAACATTTCTACCCGGTTTCTGGAGATAAAAGCTACTCTGTCTCCTTTTTTAACCTGAAATTGTTCCGCTAAATAATTAGCCAGTCTGTTGGCTCGATCATTTAAATCATGATAACTATATTTAACACCTGTATCTAAATCGACTAAGGCTTCCCGCTTAGGGTTGAGCTGAGCCCTTCGACCGATAGAGTCTCCTATCCATTCCCAACTATGATCGCTCACTATTATCTCCCTCCCCTTCAGCTGTTTCGGACACAGCAGACCGCCATCCGCAGTAAAAATCATCATGAATATGATGGGGTTTATTTATTATTACTTACTCGTGAACTTCTGCTCATTAAATCTGATCTTATATCACTAACCCACCATCTACATTAAGAATTGCTCCATTAATGTAACTGGCTTCATCCGATGCCAAGAAGAGATATGCCTGAGCTACATCTTGCGGTTGACCTAAACGTCCAACGGGAGTCTTCTCCTCCATGATCTTAAGAATCTTTTCCGGAACCTTCGTCGTCATATCCGTAACAATAAAACCCGGTGCCACAGCATTGACCGTAATGCCCTTTCGCCCTAACTCCTTAGCCCAAGATTTCGTCATTCCAATTACCCCTGCTTTCGTCGCAGCGTAGTTGGTTTGCCCATAATTACCATATAAGCCGACTACGGAGGAAGCGTTAATTATACGTCCGTACCCTTGACTAAGCATTACCTGGACCACGGCTTGTGTACAATTAAACACTCCGGTGAGGTTGACAGCGATTACCTGTTCCCATTCTTCTTCATTCAACTTTGTCAAAACACCGTCACGGGTGATCCCTGCATTATTAATCAGGATATCTACCCTTCCGAATCGTTCCAGCACGTTTTCTACCATGGCTTGGGTTTGCTTTCTGTCTGTCACATCAACTTGGTAGAAATAACCTACGCCTCCTAGCTCCTTAATTTCTTTTTCCATAGCCTCACCGGCGGAACGATCAAAGTCAGCAACAACCACACGTGCTCCTTCCTTCAAAAAGAGCAATCCGGTTTCTTTTCCGATACCTCTAGCACCGCCTGTAATGATAGTAACTTTATCCATGAGACGCATACGGCCCACCTCCATATTCTAAATACCATAAAAATTATCTAATTTTTGCCCAAATCCGATTCCATGTACCTATGATACCTCCGGGAAAGAAGAGAACGATCAGAATGTACAGAAGACCAAAAATAATATACCACCGCTCGAAGATAGGGTGGATCTTAGCTAAATCGCCCAACTGATCTCTAGCCATAGTAGTCAGCCCGGAACCGATGAGAGCCCCGTAAAGTGTGCCGGTACCTCCTATGGTTGTCATAAGCAAAGCATCAATCGTTTTATCCACAGCCATAACCCCTGTACTTACAAAACGTTGCTGTAATGCCCAGGCTATCCCAGCCAAGCTTGCTACCACTCCGGCCACTACTGTAGAAATAAGTTTAAATTTCAGAACATCGTAGCCTAAGAATTCGGCACGTTTCTCGTTTTCCCTGATGGCTTGAAGCACCCTGCCCACGGGTGAATCGATGAAGCGCCGGAGGAGAAGAACAACTAATACTAAAAAGATCAAGATCCCATAATAAAACACTACCCTGTCTTGGAGAAAGGTCGGCACCTGGAAGCTAAAACCGTCTGCACCATTGGTAACGGAGCGCCACTTCTCGGCGCTAATAAAAAAGAGTTCAGCAAAGGCCAGGGTAATCATAGCGTAATAGACATCTTTTACTCGCAGAGACAGGTAACCAATGATTAGGGAAATGATCACAGCCAACAAAATCGTCCCTATAATAGCCAGCAAAAGATTACTAAGCGTAGGTCCGGTGTTTTGAATAATAATTCCGGTCATATAGGCGCCAGTCCCAAAGAATAAGGCATGCCCAAACGAAACGATCCCCGTATACCCTAAGAGAATGTCGTAGCTCATAGCAAAGATACCTAGAATATATATTTCAGTCCAAAGATTGAGTGTTGTCCTCGATGACGTAAATAAAGGAATTGCGGCCAAAATGAAGAGCAGAACCATTAGCACCCAGGACGATGAGGCGAGAAACCTACCAGGACGCAGCCCTACGGCCTTCTTTAGCAGATGAAAATCAGCTATTGTGCCCACCCCCCATGCCGAAGAGTCCGCTCGGCTTGATTAAAAGTACAATGGTCATGAACAGAACGTTAACTGCCAAGGCCGCCTCTGGAAGAAACCAGGCTGTGTAAACTCCGGCCAAACCCACGAGAACACTGGCCAAAGCAGAACCAAGAATACTTCCCATGCCGCCGATCACTACGACGATAAAGGCCAACATCTGGTTTTCCAGACCCATGTTGGGATTGATAGACCCAATGGCTGGTGCCATCATCACTCCGCCCAAAGCTGCTAACCCTGCACCGAACATGAAAACTAAGCTAAACACTTGCCGGATATTAATCCCGAGGACCTGTACCATCTCTTGGTTCTGTACACCGGCCCGGACAATCATGCCGACTCTAGTGCGAGTCAGAATAAAGTGAACTGCCGCTGCCACTAGTAATCCCACAGATATCGTAAAGACACGGTACTTGACGATGATAATTCCACCTAGTTCCCAACTGCCCGCTAAGAGAGGTGGGATCGGCACTGCTATGATATTGGGGCCAAAAACTGCCTTCAGTACTTCATTTAAGACCAGCATTAGACCCGTGGTGAGGAGTATCTGGGAGACATGGCGACCATAGACTCGGCGAATAATCGTACGTTCCGCTAACCATCCCAAGGCCATTCCCATAATCATGCCGGCAAGGATAGCCAACGAAAAACTTTGGGTTCGAAAGTAGATCCATACCCCGCTGTAAGCTCCCCACATAAAAATACTTCCATGCGCAAAATTGAGAACACCCATTAAGCCAAAGATTAGAGAGAGCCCGGAAGCTAGCAGGAAAATCATCATGCCCGTCGAAAGTCCGCTTAAGGTAAGGTTCATAAAAATGTCCATCCTCACACCACCTTCCCATGTCTAGGAATGGCCGTAATCCCCAGATAACGACCCTGTAACTCTCGATCCTGCAGAAGTTGAGACATTAGGCCCTGATGTACTGTATGTCCGTCGTCAATAATTACGTAGCGTTCTCCAACGGCTGAAGCTAGGGCAAAATTCTGTTCCACCAGCACCACGGTTGTGTGTTGTTTAATCTCTTTGATCGCCTGAGCAAGCTTTTCCACTAGGATTGGAGCTAGGCCTTTGCTCGGTTCATCGATCAAAAGCAAGCGATTATCGTTAACAAACGCCCGTCCAATGGCTAACATCTGTTTTTGACCTCCGCTCAAACCATCACTTTTTTGTCGGAGTTTATACTCCAGATCAGGGAAAATATCGAGGACAAACCTCAAGCGTGCCTTTGTTGCCTCATCCTTTTTGAGCATAGCCAAACTCAGATTTTCTTCAACAGTTAAACTAGAAAAAATACCTTGATCTTCTGGGACAAACCCTATCCCTTTGCGGGCAATTGCATAGGGAGACAGGCAATTGAGCTGTTCCCCCATGAATTTGACGCTCCCTCCGGAAGGGGGTGTAAGTCCCATAATAGTTCGCAGGGTCGTCGTTTTACCAGCGCCATTGCGACCTAAAATAACGGTTACCTCTCCTTGAGGTACCTCAAAAGAAACATCCTGCAAAATATGAAATTGATCAATAAAGGTTTGCACTTGAGTTAGTTGCAGGATCATTGGGACATCCCCCCCAGATAGGCCGCTTGGACCTGTTCATTTTCCATGATCTGTTGTGGTTCTCCTTTGGCCAATAGCTTGCCGTTCGCTAGGACCACTACCATATCGGAGAGTGACATAACCATATCAATCTTGTGTTCAACCAGTAAAATTGTCCTGCGATCCTCCTTAAGACGGGTTAAAAGTTCCAGAATCGCCGGTACTTCTTCAACTGCCATACCTGCCGTGGGTTCATCTAAGAGCAAAACTTCCGGCTCTAAGGCTAGAATAATTGCCAGATCTAATTTGCGTTTATCTCCGTGGGCAAGCGAACTGGCCGGCTGCTCACTCTTTCCGCTTAAATATACGGATTCTAGGAGTTCCATAGCCTTATCTATAAATGCGCTGTATTTCCGGTGATGGTGCAAAACTTGATAATGGACTCCTGCTTTGGCCTGAACAGCCAAACGGACGTTTTCCAGAACGGTTAAGCTTGAAAATACATTCGTGATCTGAAAGCTCCGCCCCATGCCTAACCTTGCTCTCTTATGAGCAGAAAGGTTGGTAACGTCTTGACCCTTAAAAAGGATCTGGCCAGCTGACGAGCGAAACAAGCCGCTCAACAAATTAAAAAAAGTCGTTTTCCCTGCTCCATTAGGACCGATGATAGAGGTAAACGTGTGAGGGGCAACCTCAAGACTTACATGGTCAACAGCCGTATGCCCTCCAAACATAATCGTCAAATCCTGAGTTCGAATAATTGACTCGATCATACTTCCCTCCCTTTGTTCAGAGAAGAGGCGGAGAGGACCCCGCCCCCGTTTATTACCCTTTACCGTTCAGAATCGGTGGGGATGTCTCCTCCTTCGTCATTTCGCGCATGAGAACCGGCACAGGCCAAGCCACGCCGTCATGTTTCTCTAGCCGGATCGCATAGAGAGCTTGCATTGCCTGATGATCCTCTTTACGATAGGTCATTGTACCCTTGGGAGTCTCGAAAGACATTCCTTCCATCGCGGTAATTAATTTCTCGCTATCGGCATCTCCAGCAGTTTTCTCCAGAGCCGCCACGATAGACAATGCCGCTGCCATTCCACCAGCCGTGAAAAGATCAGGTGGTTCGTTATATTTTTCTTTGTGTTTAGTAATAAGCCAATCATTGACTGGATTTTTGGGTAGAGTGTAATAATAAACGGTGAAGCCTTCCATGCCGACAACGTTAAACATAGTCTTTAAAGCAGCCATATCCGGTGCACCAGTAGAAATCTTAATCCCTTTTTCAGTCACTTTCAGGTCAGCAAGCTGTTGCCACGGGGTATTGGCTCCTGCCCAAATCACGAACAAAAAGTCTGGCTTAGCAGTGATAATCCGCTGGATACTAGCAGTAAAGTCGGTCGAATTGGCCGCTGGGAATTCTTCTAAAATGAGTTTTGCTCCTAGTTTCTCAGCCGCCGGTTTAAATGCTTTCACACCATCACGCCCATAAGCGCTGTCCGGTGCCAATATGGCGATTTTTACACCTTGTTTAGCAATAGCCGCCGCACCAGCCACAGCGTCTTGGGAGGAATTGCGCCCGGTTCGGAAAATGTAACGGTTCCATTGCGCACCTGTAATGCTATCCGCAACGGCCGGTTCGACCACCATTACTTTTTTATATTCCAGGGCAAGAGGCAGGATAGCCAAAGCATCGGTAGAACTAGCACTACCCACTAAAACATCGACTTTATCATTATCAAGCAGCTTAAGTGCTTTCTGTTTAGCGACGTCTGGTTTGGTTTCAGTGTCCTCGATAATAATTTGAATGGCCCGCCCAGCTACTTTGCTTGTGCCCTTAGTGGCATACTCAATGCCAAGTTCAAACCCCCGAATGTTTTGTTTGCCATAGGCTTCCAGTGCCCCTGTTTTGGAAGTTGCTATGCCAATTTTAATCGGTTCCTTTTCCTTAACTGCCCCACTCTGAGCTTCAGGAGTAACAGTAGGTTTTGCACCGCAACCCGCTAAGAGTGAGAGTGAGAGTCCAAGTCCTAAGACAACGATCCCTGTCATTATTTTTTTATAATTAGTTTGTCTCAAATCGACCCCTCCTAATTCTTAATATGCTAAATATTCTGATAATTAACGTCAAAATATTCCCTTCTTTTGCCCCGTCAATTGCTTCTATCCCTTTAACTTAGTTCACGTTTAAGAAGCTTCCCAGCTGCGCTATGTGGCAATACCGAACGAAATTCCACCTCCTTGGGTACCTTATAGCTGGCCAGATGCCTTTGACAGTACCGAATCACCTCCTCTTCAGTCACACTATTCTCTGTCCTCAGAACAAGAAAAGCTTTGGGCACCTCACCCCACTTTTCATGGGCTACTCCAATCACTGCCACCTCAGTCACATCCGGATGACTGTTGAGAACCGCCTCTACCTCCGCAGGATAAATATTTTCCCCTCCACTGATGATCAGCTCTTTCTTGCGTCCAACGATAGAGTAATATCCCTCTTCATCCCTGCAGGCCAGATCCCCGGTATATACCCAGCCCTTGCGAAAAGTCGCCGCCGTCGCTTCCGGATTCTGCCAGTATCCCGCAGCCAGATGGTTTCCTTGGATGAGCAGCTCGCCTACCTGATTCGTCGCTACTTCCCTCCCCTCAACATCTACAAGCTTGACTTCACTATGAAAGACTGGTTTGCCTATGGATCCTTGCTTACGTTGAACATCGTCGGAATGAAGGGAAAAACAATTGGGTCCGGCCTCAGTCAAGCCGTAGCCTTGTTTAAAAACTAAGCCCTTAGCCCAATAAGTTTCATAGATAGATGACGGACAAGGTGCCCCACCGGAAATGCAAAAGCGAACGGAACTTAAATCAGCCGTTGAGAATTCGGCTTCCTGTGCCATCATTTGAAACATTGTAGGCACCATAAAGACTAAGGTAGCCCGTTCACGACTGATACTCTCTAAAGCCCGCCCAGGTTGAAACGGTCCACTGAGAATCAGCGTCCCCCCCAGATGCAGCAAAGGTGTCGCCAGAACATTGAGTCCACCGGTATGAAAGAAAGGCGTGAAAACAGGGGCGATATCAGCAGCACTCAGTTGCCAACTTACGGCTGTATTAATCGCATTCCAGGTTACCATCCCCTGATTAAGAACTGCTCCTTTAGGTAACCCTGTGGTCCCGCCAGTATAGAGAATCAGCCAGACTGACTCCATAGTTCGTTGGGGTCTGGGGAATTCCCGGCAACCATATCCTATTATTTGCTCATAATTCCATTTCTCAAACCTATTGGGTTCCCCAGGACTACCCATAACGGATTTCCCATCAAGTCGCACAAATTGCAAATTATCTGGGCTGGCTACTTTTCCTAATGTTTCATTCATTTCAGCCCCGTAAAACAAGATTTTGGGCTGGCAATCCCTTAGGATAGACTCAATTTCAGGTACAGATAGACGAACGTTCAAAGGTACAAAGATGGCACTGAGCTTTTGAGCCGCAAAGAGTAGGTCAAGATGTTCCAAGCGATTCCAGGCCATGATGACCAAACGGTCCCCCTCCCTCAGGCCTAACTCATGATAAAGAAAGGACACTAAAGTTTCGGCCCGTTGTTGCATTTCCAAGTAGGTAAGCCTTCGACTACCTAACTCGTCAATCAGAGCCAGTTGATTTGGGGTCAGTTCTGCCCGCTTGCCTAACCAATCCGCTGCATACATGATTCATGCTTACCCCCTTCCTCTATCGTATCAGTCCCTCCATAATCAAACTCATTGCCGTAGCTAAAGCCTTTTCCGGAACATCCTTCTTTTCCCAAAGAACCCAACGCATTCCTAAGAATTCGGCCATCCCCATCAGAGCATAGGCAACGATTTCTGGATCAAGAGAACGGAACTCACCTG
This sequence comes from Peptococcaceae bacterium BRH_c23, assembly GCA_000961805.1. The sequence goes on from LADV01000243.1 coordinate 14,126, forward strand.
AAGCCATAGCCGCTTCCAAACCCTTTATATAACCTTTGGCAAGCCGACGATAATACCACTGGTATAATTCCTCGTCGACAAACTGTACCTCCTGAACAAGGCGATAGAGATTACGGTGTTCTTTGATAAAGGAAAAGAAGGCTGCAAAACCTAGTTCTTCCGCTTCCCTACGGCTAAGGCTACCTGCCCCAATCAAAGCCTGACTGATTTCTTTGCGCAGTGCATGGCTTAATTCTTTGATCAGTTCTTGAAATACGTTTATTTTGCTGGGAAAGTATATATAAAACGTTCCCTGGGCAACCTCCGCTTTTAGGGTAATATCCACAATCGAGGTGTTAAAATAACCTTTAGTGCCGAAAATTTCCTCAGCGGCATCCAGTAGTTTTTGCCTCGTAGCCTCTCCTCTACTGGTCTTAGCTTGGTATTTCAAAGTTTGAACTTCATTCTTACTCTGGCTGTCAATTTCGCTCATTGTCACCTAAATCACTCCATTTTTATGTCATTACAATCTACAATCACCTTAAAGCAGGACTATCTTTCTCGGTGTTGTTCTGAAATTAGGAAAGGAAGGACAACACCATAGGGTAAGCTTTTTTTGAATCATACAATGCTTTCTAGAAATTCTAAAACCGTACCGTTAAACTCTTCTGCATTTTCAATAAAGAACAAGTGCCCGCCACCAGGTATAATCACTAGCTGTGCTCCAGAAATGCGCTCAGCCATCATAATACTGTTCTGAGGAGGTATCACAATATCTTCTGAACCCGTAATCACCAAAGTAGGCACCTTGATCTTGTATAATTCACTTTCCAGATTAAAAGCCGCTGCTGCTGCAAACTGCCGTTCCCAAGCGTAGCGTGGAGTTGGGTTATCTAGTCTCCAAGCCACTAATTGATCAACAACTTCCGGATAGACTCTGGTGAATTGTGGAGAGATTGCAACTTTGAAACCCTGGCGGATTACTTCTTCCACATTTAAACCTTCGATGTTGAGCATGGTCTGCAAAGCTTCTTCCGTTAAAGGTACGCTCTGCGGTCCGCCAAATGCTGTGCAACCCAACACTAGGCTTTTAACTTTTTGGGGATATTTAATCGCAAGCTGCTGAGCAATATATCCGCCCATAGACACACCTAGAATATGCGCTTTCACAAGACCTAGGGACTCCATAAGTAGGGCAACATCGTCCGCCATCAACTCAATACTGTAAGGGATATCCGGTTTATCACTTTTACCAACTCCGCGATTATCAAAACTCACAACACAATAAGCATTTGATAACGCCTCAATTTGTCGAAACCAAGACCAACTGGCATATCCTAGTCCCTCGATAAGCAAAAGTGGCTCCCCGGTACCATGGATTTCATAGTAAAGCTCAACTCCATTAACTAAGGTTTTACTCATTCTTCAAGCCTCCCAGCTTTAATCGTAACTGCATCCTAAACATTTGCATCCCCCCATCTATCTGGCAACGACAATTCACCACAAACTGGGAAATGTAACATGAATCACCTGTCATGTTCTATTATATATGAACCATTATTTGTTTTCAATACTGAATATTTAGAATTTATTAATTATTTTGTTAATCACTACAGGGCAGGTTTTCATTCATATTTGCGGTTCTGTTTTGGATTTTAAAATCTGAATTCTTGTCGGATTTCAGATCTACTTTTTTACACTATATCGAGTAATGTTATATCCTAATTCACACGAAATTCTTAAAGAAAAATCCCCTCATCAACATTGATAAGGGGATTTTTCAACCTTTTAACGTTCCAAATGAATTAAGTGGCCAATAACGTATCCATACCTTTCCCTTAATATCCTCCTGAGGCACAAATCCCCACACATGACTATCATTACTACTCCGTCGATTGTCGCCTAGAACAAAATATGAATCAGGGGGAACTTGAACAGGTTTGTATTGGTAATTAGGCCTTTCTTGAAGATAATTCTCTTCAAGTGCATCTCCATTGACCAGCACTTTGCCATCTTTAACCTCAATTTCTTCTCCAGGTAGTCCAATAACTCTCTTTACGAGATCATCTTTCTCACCTGAAGCTGGAGGCGCACGAAAAACTACAATATCACCACGTTCAATCTTACTGAATTTAAAGAGTAGTTTATCTACAATTAGTCTATCCTGCAGTTGAATGGTTGGTAACATTGAGCCTGTAGGTACAATCCTCGTATCTAAAAGGAATATTCTTATTATGAGTAATAGAATAAAAGCAAATGCGATTATTCCTAACCATTCAAACAGATTTTTTAAACGCAAATTCAAATCTTAATCCCCCCTAAAATCATAAAATCCAAGTCTCCTGATACCCTCAGAACTTATTAAGACTTTACGAGCGTTCGTCAATACGAGAAGAAACCATCCTCGTCTTCTATCGAAAATGCTCGTACTGGTGAACCATCAGCCTCTTTATTTTTGAGGGGCATGATACTTAAAATGAAATATTCTTGGTTTATGGCTTTCAAATTTGTTAGGTTTTCAATAATCAGGATATTCTTAGCCAGCAATATTTTATGTACTGGGAATGTAATAGTATCAATACTATCCAGCGAAATTGCATCAATGCCAATTCCTTTTAAGTTAAAGCTTGATATCCATTGAGCTGATTCTTCACTTAAAGAAGGGTAATTTTCAAAGTATTTTTTATCCCCCCAATAGTTACTCCAGCCTGTTTTTAGGATAATGAACTCAACATTTTTTATTTTCTCCTCATAGGGTCTCAAGCTATTAACTTCTATCGATGGCCCCTTAAGATTTGAAAAGTCCAGAATCATTGCCTTCCCAATAAATTTATCTATCTCGAAATCATCTAAATAAGGTTCATTCTGGAGCATATGTGCAGGCGCATCGATATGGGTACCTGTATGTGAGTACATAGTAATCTTCGCCTCTTGAAAACCCTCCTTTTCCAACGTGTTTGCCTTTTGGAAAATTGGCTGTTCTGTTCCTGGGAAAACAGGCATAGCCGAATGAATAATGTGTGTTAAATCCGTAACTTTCACGATGAACCTCCTTGATAAACTCCACATCCGCTAAAACCTAATATACCCCTACCTGCCAATAAAGTAAAGAAACAAGGCTAGCTGGAAGCTCTAAATTCTTCCAGCCAGCCTTGTTTTCTAGCGATTATGTTATCTCTTATCTATTCATAAACACGGGTTTACGTTTCTCAGCAAAGGCAGCACAGCCTTCTTTGAAATCCTCTGAAGACCAGGTCAAAACCTGATACATGGCCTCTAGCTCAGTCTGCTGATAATAATCATTTTTCCATGCCTCTCGCAATAGTTTCTTATCGAGACCTACTGTCATTAACGGCTGCAAAGCTAACTTTTCTGCCCATCTTATTGCCTCAGGCAGGCACTCCTCATGTGGTACTACTTTATTTAATAATCCCAATTTTTCTGCTTCTTCAGCATTAATAATTTTACCAAACCACAGTAATTCCAGAGCCTTATGATAGCCCACTTTTTGAATAAGAAAATGCGATGCCCCACTATCCGGACAAAAAGCTAATTGCATAAAGGTAAAGCCCATACGTGCTTTTTCAGAGGCAATAATCAAGTCGCAAGCTAGGCAGGCAGCCACAGAAGCACCTGCTACTACTCCATTAAGTGCCGCTATGACCGGTTTTTTCATTTCATAGATCGCCTTTACAAGTTCACCTGAGGCATCATAAGTCTCCTTGGCGCTGATCGGATCTTTTATTTTAGCTAACATAGAAATATCTCCCCCGCTAGACCACCCCTTACCCGCTCCAGTCAGGACTATGACCTTAACAGCATCATTATCAGCGGCCTCCTTGCAAGCAGCCTGAACATCCGCACAAATCTGATCATTGACCGAATTCATGGTTTCAGGTCGATTAAATGTAAGCACCGCTACTCCAGTCTCCATAATATCCAGCTTAACTGTTTTCCACTCCATAAAGTCATCCACCTTTCTATTCCCAAAAATGAATATCAATTCATTGCTGATAATTCGAAATTCGCCAAACTTAACAATATTCCTTTATTTACATTAGGAAAGTTTTTTTGAGAATCTACCACCACGATGTCCGCTCATTTCGATGAGTCTTTCACACCAACAGGAAGTAATAAACAACAAGTACACTGGACAGTCTTTGAAGACACAACCAAACTTCAAGAGTCGTCATTCCTTGTGATCGATTGGGTAAAGCTAATGGTAAAGCAGATCCCTGATGAAATTACAGTAAAACGAATGCAGCGTTTGGTCTTAAGCTGGGAAAATGGCGAGGACCGCATCCTACATGGTGCACCTCACCTTATTATGGCCCATTCTCAAGCCAATCTGCCCTCTGCACCATCTGACTGCGTGATCGCTCTAACTTATATGGAGCTTTATGCCTTTTCAAAAGGGCTCGGCACCTGCTGGGCAGGCTACCTTACCTCGGCCGCCAATACTTATGCACCTCTTACTAAAGCCTTAGGTTTGCCCGCAGGACATAAGTGTTTTGGTGCTGTCATGCTTGGCTACCCACAGTACGGATATTTTCGTATCCCAAATCGGAATGCCCCACTGGTCACTTGGCGTTAATATCGCTTTAATAGGGTTTTTCCTTTTCTATCATTTCGATAGCTTCCTTGGTGGCCAAAGGTAATTCCGTCTTTTTGGAATTATTATAATCGAAAATGACGATTACCCCTTCTCCAGTAGCAGCTACTCCTAATTTTTCACTGACAATTATGTACTCCATAACAAAGCTCGATTGACCCATTGACTTTACCTTCGTACCGACGATGATTTGATCTGGATATACCAGCGGCTTGAGATACTTACAAGTCATTTGCGCCAATATTAGACCGACGCCCGTCTTGGATTTTAGATCATTTAGCCCGATCTCTTCAAAGTATTGGATCCGGGCGCTTTCAAAATATCTCAAATAAATAATGTTATTAATGTGACCATAGGCATCCATTTCTCCCCAGGCAATCGGTGTTTTAACATGGACAGGAAAATCTTCTAAATCCAGCATAACACAATCTCCTCCAAGTACCTGATTTTTTGATTGTCTCTACACTACTTTGAACCGAACTTCAACCTTATTCTTAGCTTCGATCAGCACGCATACCCCTTCTTCACGTGGGTTGTAGTCTACGACAAGAACATCGTTTAAATTAATCCAAAATACTCTGCTTTCCGGACCCCATACTGAAACTTTATCATCTGCTACGTCAATATACTCTACAACCCCAAAATCCACAGTACAATCAATGACACTAGAAACCTCGATACTTTCTAGGTTTTTGCCCAAGAATTTCTCATTCATAAATTTCACAAATTCTATTTTTGCTGACAAGGTTAACATAAGAAATACCTACCTATCATTTTGATACTAATTTTGATACTAATCTTGAATATCCGGCTAAAGCTCCACTATCTGAATGCGTTATCTAGTCACCCCATATTAAAATGTCCCAATAGTTAACCTTACAAACGCTTGAGATGAGGTTTTTAACCTTAACACTTCAGAATTCTCCAATAGCGGAACATAATCCTCTTTCCACAAATAATTTCGATTAAACAAGGCCGTAAGAAGATTATGCTTGCGACCCAGAAGGAGCAAAGAAAAGAAGGCAAGGGGACTGTCCTCTTGCCTTCTTTTCTTTGCTAAACCAGATGCGATTCAAAAAATAAAGCCTGCAAATAAAATTGCCACCATATGCAAGTCAGGAACCGTCCCCAACTTGCCTTGCTATAAGCTTTTTACTTTGGCAGTAACATCCTTAATTAATCGTGCAGTAATTCCCCATATTGTTTCTCCTGCAACCCTATAAACAAAAACATTGCTCATCATTGCTCCCCAGGGCTTCGTATACCGCTCTGGAAGTCCTAATTCTTTCGCCGGAAACGTGATAATTTCTTCACCAGCTTGATTGATATATGACGGCTGTGCCCTGTGGTTCACTTTATATAGCTCTGGTTCAGTATTGACAAAAAAAGAAACTGGAACTGTAAAGATTTTTTCTACTTCATCAACGCATATTTTTAAATCATCCAAGCTGGATATATCAATTATGCCTAAAAATGCGTCCACTGTGGTACCCATCGCGCCAACAACCGTATCCAGTGAACCCAAAATAGTTATCTTATCTGAGGAAATTCCTAACTCTTCCGCCGTTTCTCTTAGTGCCGTATCTCTAAAATCAAAGTCCTGCTCGGGATCAAATTTGCCGCCAGGAAAACATATCTCTCCAGCTTGTCTGATCTTGGCTGCTCTTTTTTCAAATACAAAATGATAGTCTTCGCCTACCAGCATTAGCAACACAATAACTGCGGAGTTAAAATACTCCTCTTTGCCATTGATACCTGGAACTACTGGTAACTTCTCTTTCAATCCTGCTAGCGTCAATTTATTCATGTCCCAACTCCATTTATCAATTGTCTGTAGGTTAATTCGCCCAAAATCCAGACTATCCCTTCATTTACAAAAAAAATTGGTCATACTAGAATAAGGCCAAAAGCAAATTTTTGCAATAATACAATATACTATGCAACTACCTGGTGGTGGAAATATACAATATAGTGTAAAATTTATGTTGCCTAACTCTACATAAAAACAAGTAATATAACTTTGCAGCAAGGGAGAAAAAATAATGAATGAGATTGCTCAAGACTTAAATAACCAGATACAACAAGAAAATCCCTTTGTTTATGAACTGTTATCTGAACTTGGTAAGAATTTGTATTACCCTAAGGGGATTTTAACCCAAACTGCGGAGGCTAACCAGAAGGCCTATCGCTTTAATGCTACGATTGGAATTGCAACGGAAAATGGCCAACCGATGTTCTTACCCTTAATCCAGGAAACCTTAAACAATTATGGTCCCAAAGACCTATATCCCTATGCCCCCCCTGCTGGAAAACCCGAGCTAAGGCAACTGTGGCGAGAAAAGATGCTCCAGGAAAATCCTTCTTTAAAGGATAAATCCTTTAGCAATCCCATCGTAACCAATGCTTTAACCCATGGTTTAAGTATCGTTGCAGATCTTTTTATTAATGAAAACGACTCCTTGGTTTTACCCGACAAATTATGGGGAAATTATAACTTCATCTTTGGGGTTCGTAGAGGAGCAAAAAATGTACTCTTTCCTTTCTATACTAAAGACGGAGCCTTTAATACGGCTGCCATGAGAGAAGCCTTGCTTTCCAAGCGAGACCAAGGTAAGGCAGTTTTGTTACTTAATTTCCCAAACAACCCAACAGGATATACGCCGAATGAAGAAGAGGCAAAGGAGATCGTTGAAGCCTTAAGGGAAGTAGCCCAACAAGGGATGAACTTGGTCGTGATTACTGACGATGCTTATTACGGTTTGTTTTATGAGGACTCTATCAAAGAATCTCTGTTTGCCCGGATCGCCAATATTCACCCCAGAATTCTAGCCATAAAGGTAGATGGCGCTACAAAAGAGGACTACATGTGGGGATTTCGTGTCGGTTTCATTACCTACGCCTCTGAGCATCCGGCTGTACTAAATGCTTTGGAAAAAAAGACTTTAGGGATTATTCGGGGTACAATTTCCAGCTCTTCCCATCCAGCTCAGACATTTGTGATAAATGCCCTTAAATCGAGTGAATTCCTAACTCAAAAACAAGCTAAATTTGAGCTGCTTAAAAAACGTGCTGATAAAGTCAAAGAGGTCCTCGAGCATGGAGAATATAAGGATGCATGGGATTATTATCCCTTTAATTCTGGATATTTCATGTGTCTCAAACTTAAAGGGGTAAATTCCGAAACCTTGCGAATACACCTACTTGACCATTACGGAGTAGGGGTTATTTCACTTGGGGAAGACGATGTGCGGGTTACCTTCTCGTGTGTCGAGGAACAAGAAGTCAAACAACTCTTTGACCTAATTTATCAAGGGTTCCAAGACTTGTCAGCTAAAAATATTAAGTAATACGAATACAAATTAGTCAAGGTTGGAGATATTTTTTTCAACCTTTTTTCTTGTTAGTGTCAATTCTTAGATCAAATTCTTAGTTCGAAGACGAAACTTATGATGAACCATCCAGCGGCAAGATCATAACGAAAGAAAGGAAGCTAATATTTTGATTTTCAGACAAGCTAATCAGGAAGAGATAAGTTTACTTTTTGAACAAGGATATAGGGAATGGAGTAAAAATAGAACTTTCGAACAATATTGTATTGACAATAGCAAAGAAGATGCATTTGGTAAAAGATATGTTATAGAGAAAAACGGAGAGATTGTAAGTTCTACAATAGTACTTAAATTAGAGCCAATTAACGGAAAAAAAGCCTTTGGTATAGGCTCTGTTTTAACACCTCAAAACCATAGTAATAATGGTTATGCTACTGAATTATTAAGAACATGTGTTAATCTTGTATATGATGACAATAATATTATTTTTTTGTATTCAGAAATAAATCCAACGTTCTACGAAAAATTGAACTTTAGAATATTACCACTGCAATTACAAAGATATGAAAAGAGTATTTGTATGGCCTATTGTAAAGACGAAGTATGGTATGAGCTATCCAACTGTAATATTGATTTAATCCCTAGTTACTTCTAATTCCAACTGCTCCTATTTCCGTCTGAAAGTGACCTTCAGTTCTGCGCTAATCCGTTAAAGAAATCTATGCGGATAGAAAAATACCCTATAGAGTTGACAGGAAAAGTCAAACCTATAGGGTATTTTTTTATCATGAAATATTACATGAATGGAGATTCGATAAGCTCAAGACGCTCATATAAATCATTTGGTAATAGTTGTACAAGAATATTAATAGAGTATAAGTGAGACGCAGTGACGTACTCCCACCACCTAAGAGGTGGGGGCTTCTTGGGACGTATCGACTTATGCCGATATAATTACCAAGCTATCCCCGTTCGCCCAACGGTTCTTTGTAGTATTAGGCTATACCCAGTATCCGGCAGCCTTCGTTTCTGATGTTTATTGCGGCGTTTATATCTCTATCAATCTTTGAGCCGCAATGTTTACAACTCCAAGTTCTATCTGCCAGCGTCAACTCCATATTTATGTTTTTGCAATAACGGCAAAGTTTACTGGACGGATACCATTTATCGATAGTGACCAGCTGCTTACCTTGTTCTGCCAGCTTGTATGCCAAAAATGTTTTCAGCATTCCAAAGCCATTGTCATTCGTTGATTTCGCCAGCTTTAAGCATTGCGCTATGGTTCTCATGTTTAAGTCTTCTATTGCAACAGCGGTATAGGCATTGGTTATCTGCCTTGACACCTTATGCAAAAAGTCCTTTCTTTGATTCGCTACCTTTTCATGGAGTTTAGCCACTTTTTGACGTTGTTTGTTTCTGTTTTTGCCACCTTTCAAGCGTTTGGATAATTTTCGTTGCGCTTTCTGTAGTTTAGCTTCCACTTTACGGTAAAATCTGGGATAATCAGCGCTTCTTGCCTCACTATCGACGACCAGTGACTTTGATGAATAGTCTAAACCTAAGGTTGTTTCGACAGTTGGTGTTATCGATTCTATTTTGGCTTCAAACTCAACCAAAATAGCTATGTAGTATTTACCCGTCGGTGTTTGGCTAAGTGTTGCGGATTTAATGATAGAATTTGGGGGTAATTGTCTATGTAGCTTAATTCGGACATCTTTCAATTTAGGCAATCGAATGGTTTTACTATCGATAAGCCGTATACTTCCTTTTTGATTATTCGTTGTGTAGGATTTTCGATCCCGATGCTTTCGTTTGAAGTTGGGAAAGCCTACTGACTTATCTCGGAAGAAATTCTTATAAGCAGTATTTAGATTGAGTTGGGCATTAGCAAGGGCCAAACTGTCTACTTCTTTTAACCACTCAAAGTCTTTTTTGTAATCGGCTGGTAGAGAGTACCTTTGCTGCTTCAACACTTCTTGGTCGTCTTTATATTGCTCATAAATAGTCTTCCTGTTGGCAAGCATTTGATTATATATGAATCGCACACAGCCAAAGGTTTT